>JANQMK010000361.1 GCA_028280085.1 Pseudomonadales bacterium | reverse complement strand
GTCACTATCTTAACATCAGTGATTGATGTGCTGATGTTTAATTGGCAAGAGCAGATCTTTATGGTGGTACTGAAGAGCTTTATGCAGGGCGCTCTACTATTGTTACTTTTTTCATTTAATTTACGTCTTGCGACACACAAGTCTCCCTTGAATAGAATGGTTACCGCCAACTTGGCAGCTTGGTCGTTGGTTGGTGCTTCACTATTAATCACCGAAATGAATCGTCCAGAGTTTTCGCCTTATCCAGACTATAGCGCGGCGCTGTTGCCACCTTCATTCTTTTTTGCACCATCATTGACTGCTGAGCAATTTTTACAAGAAAGTGAATATGTGTTCGATATCCCACAATAGCGCAGTAGTGAGTGGCTAAACAGATTGGTTTTTGGTCAAGCATTGGTCTAGCTAGAGGGTTTAATGGATAATGGGAGTAGTGCATTTAGCGCACAGTCTCATGAGTAAAGCGTGTTGAAATTTGCCCAATTTATGCCTGCGACGTAGCGTGCTTGGTACTAGTGTCATCGAGTTGGCTATTAAAGCTTGTTTCATCAAGGGATAATTGCTAGCATGCGCTGCTGCGGTTTATGTCGATTTAATGCCTGGTATTTCACGTACTTAGGTTAATTCGAGATGCTAAACCTGCCTGCTATGGTGGTCCTTATCGGTCCCTTCGCAATGATTAACTGTGAACCCCGCCAGGCCCGGAAGGGAGCAACGGTAGCGGTGACATCATGTGCCGAGGTGTGGCTGCTGAGGATCGCCACCAGTCGAGCTGCGTTAAATATAATATAGCGTATTCATTGTTCCCAAATTTCAGCTCACAGTATAATGTGGTGGCCCGTATATGCCCCATTTGGTTAGATTAGACCATGTTGAGGGTAGGCAATGTTGAGGCTAGATCATGTTGGATTTAGGTCATGCTGGTTAGGAAAAGAATGGCTAATTCGTAACAACTGCATCAGGCCCTCGGTGAACCCTAGGGTCACTGTTTTTATAATTATCAATACATAATATAAAAACATAGTTATCAAAGATTGGGTTACCAACGATTGGGTTATCAACATATTGACATAGATAACGTAGATTTTACCTGAGATATGAGCTATCAAGTACTTGCACGCAAGTGGCGCCCCCGAGACTTTAACGCATTAGTAGGCCAAGAGCATGTTCTGCGTGCATTGGTGAATGCGCTTGATAATGGTCGACTACATCATGCCTATTTATTTACTGGCACCCGCGGCGTGGGTAAAACCACCATCGCGCGTATTTTAGCGCGTTGTCTCAACTGCGAAACTGGCGTTACTTCGACCCCCTGTGGTCAGTGCCCTGCCTGCCAGGAAATTACAGAAGGACGCTTTATTGATTTAATTGAGGTTGATGCTGCATCCAAAACGCGGGTCGAGGACACGCGCGAGCTGCTTGACAATGTGCAATATGCTCCCACTAAGGGGCGCTACAAAGTCTACTTAATTGATGAAGTGCACATGCTATCGACTCACAGCTTTAATGCCTTGCTAAAAACTCTTGAAGAGCCACCGCCGCATGTAAAGTTCTTATTGGCAACCACTGATCCACAAAAATTACCCGTTACTATTTTATCGCGTTGTCTGCAGTTCAATCTGAAAAATATGTCGCCTGAAAAAATTGTGGGTCACTTAACGGAAGTGTTTAAGGCTGAGAATGTCAGCTTTGAAGAAGGCGCCCTATGGCAACTGGGGCGTGCTGCAGAGGGCAGTATGCGTGACGCTTTAAGCTTAACTGATCAGGCGATTGCCTATGGGCGTGGCCAAGTAACGGATCAACATGTTACCGCTATGCTAGGCGCTATTAATCAGGCGGCTCTCTATGAGCTGTTAACGGCATTAGCTGCCGGCGACGGCACAAAAATGCTAGCCGTTATTGAGCATTTAAGTGAATTTTCACCTGATTATCATACTGTGCTAACCGATTTACTTGCCATATTGCATCGTATTGCGGTGGCTCAAGTGGTACCGGATGCGGTTGACAATGCCCAAGGAGATAAAGACAAGATTCTTACCCTGGCGCAACAGTTACCTGGTGAAGATGTTCAGTTGTTTTATCAAATGGGTTTAATTGGTCGTCGCGATTTGTCGCTGGCACCCGATCCGCGTAGCGGTTTAGAAATGACGTTGCTGCGGATGTTAGCATTTAAACCACAGGGGGTTATTCAGACACCTACGGCCCCTCTTGTTAGCAACGACACTAGCAGTACAACGTCCGGCTCGTTGGACACCCAGGCTAAATTGGGTAAATCGAGCGAGTTAAATAAGCCCAACGAGTTAAGCCAATTGACTGCGCTGGATAAAACAGTGGTACCTCATCAACAAGGAGGAACCACGACAAAAAAGTCTAAACCTCCTGCGCCTATTGCGCAGGTTGAGAAGCCCAGGCTAAGTGGGGCTGCGGTTGATGATGAAATAGCACAGGATATGAGTCAGAATAAAGGTGGATTGCCAGTAGAACCGGCACCACCACCACCGGTGGCGGACAATGGTCTCGACTCGTCACCAACGACAAGCCCTGACTTTTCATTGACAACGAGTTCCGACGATTCATCAGCAACAAGTCTCGACGATTTACCGACGATAAGTCTCGATGATTCACCACCAACAAAAGTCGCCTGGTCAGAACTAACAACAGAACGTTGGTGGGATGTATACCAAACGCTGCCAGTTAAGGGGGTACTGAAAACCATTGCAGCTAATTGTGAAGTTGCAACGGTTGCAGATGAGCAGATTCGGTTTGTTTTAGCGAAACAATATGCGACGCTCTACAATGATTCATATGCTGCCAGGCTTGCGAAAACATTACAGGATTACTTTGGCCGCGCCATTCAAATAACGATTGACATTGATGATGTCAAGAGTGAAACGCCGGCAGCGAGAATTATTCGCCAGCGACAGGAAAGACAGAATAAGGCCGAAACCGATTTTAAAAACAATCAGCATGTTCAGCAGATGCTAGATGTTTTTTCAGGAGTGCTAGTAGATGATAGTATTCGGCCACTAGACTAACAGTAATTGGTTGCTCTAAGTGTGATTAATTTGAGCAAAATAAGTATAGCAAATAGGGTATATGGTGATGGTATGGTTATGAAAGGGTTTGGTGATCTTGGCAACATTATGAAGCAAGCTCAAGAAGTGCAAGAAAGCATGCAGAAAATGCAGCAAGAACTAGCTAATGCCGAGGTGTGTGGTGAGTCAGGTGCTGGCTTAGTGAAGGTCGTCATGACGGGGCGACATGATGTCAAAAAAGTTGAAATAGATGACAGTCTGTTGTCCGAAGACAAGACAGTTTTGGAGGATTTAATTGCCGCAGCGGTTAATGATGCTGTACGTCGTGTTGAGGCCAATACGAAAGAAAAATACGGTAGCTTAGCCGCCGGAATGAATCTGCCCGAGGGCTTTAAGATGCCTTTTTAAGAGTGTAGTGAAGTACGCTACTGCAGTGGAGAATAATAGCATATGCTGTTTAGCCCTTTGATAGATCAGTTGGTTGAGGCCTTGCGGGTACTGCCGGGAGTCGGCAAAAAGTCGGCGCAGCGCATGGCGCTACATTTGCTGGAACGAGATCGTATAGGCGGTGAGCTGTTAGCCGAGGCGCTACAGAAGGCCATGGGTGGGGTAGGTAATTGTAACTTGTGTCGGACTCATTCCGAAACCGATGAATGCGCTATATGCTCCCATCCGAAAAGAGACCGTACCGTACTCTGTGTGGTGGAAACGCCGGCCGATGTGGTAGCGATAGAATCAGCCGGTAGTTTTAATGGGCTTTATTTTGTCTTGATGGGACATTTAAGTCCCATTGATGGTATTGGGCCGGAAGAGATTGGTATCGATAAGTTGGTAGAGCGTATTGCCGATGAAGAAGTAAAGGAACTTATATTAGCGACTAATCCTACTGTAGAAGGTGAAGCCACAGCACACTATATTGTTGAGCATGTTAAACCCTACGGTGTCAGTGTAACGCGGATTGCGCATGGTGTGCCATTGGGCGGTGAGCTTGAATATGTCGACGGTGGGACGTTAACGCACGCTTTTGCCGGTCGTAAAGTCATAGGATAATATGACGTAATGTCAGTAGAACCGGCCGCGATAAGTACCCACATTTCTATTTCCTCAAATGATGGCTTGCGGCAGTTCGCTGAGCAAATGCGCGGTAAGCCGGTATTGGCTATGGATACAGAGTTTCAGCGAACAGATACTTTTTATCCGCAACCGGGCTTGTTGCAGATGAGTGATGGCACTCACAACTACATCATCGATCCATTAGCCATTGATGATTTCTCGCCACTCGCTGAGATTTTTAGCGACTTAACTATTGTTAAATTATTGCATGCTTGTTCCGAAGACATATTGCTGCTTTACATGTTATGTGGCGAATTACCTAGACCCCTATTTGATACTCAGATAGCTGCGGCATTGGTTGGGCATGGTACATCGGTGGGTTATTCTAACCTGGTAAAAAAATTACTGAATGTAGCGCTTGAAAAAGAAGAAACGCGGTCTGATTGGCTAAAACGTCCGTTAACCGATGCACAAATACATTATGCCTTACTTGATGTCGCCTATTTGCCGGCAATGTATCATTTATTGGTTACTCGGTTGGAACAACTTGGGCGTGAACAATGGTTGGCAGAAGAGTGCCAACGGGTACTCGATGAATGTAAATCGTTTGAGCACTATGAAGATTACTATATAAAAGTCAAAGCAGCCTGGAAACTAAATCGGCTTGGTTTAGGCATATTAAAATCATTGTGTTATTGGCGTGAAGAGGAAGCCCGGCGGCGTAACAAGCCCCGTAATCATGTGGTAAAGGAAAAGACCCTATGGGAAGTCGCGTATAAAAAGCCAAGAGATGTTCGCAGCCTACAGGCGGTTACCAGTATTTCACAACACACTTGCCGCCGTTATGGTTCGTTGTTGGTTGAACATGTATTAGAGACATCAACGTTAAAAGAACATGAATTACCTGACTTATTGCCAAAAGCGTTGCCAGCCAAATGTGGTGATTTGATCAAGTTTTTAAAGGCAGTGGTTGGAGATATTGCAAACCAGTATCATTTGCCGCCTGAAATCCTCATGAAAAAACACGAATATAATGAACTCATTAGATCCGGTCGTGACACAGGCATATATGTGATGCCTGATACATTGACATCGTGGCGGCGGCAAATAGTGGAACCAGTACTGTTGGCCAAGCTAAATGAACGGGATTAACAGCTCAAGTATCGTTGAACTTATAAGCCGTGAATTTAGAAACCAAGAATTTAGAAAACATGCACTTGGAAGATATCGTTACCGATAGTCATTATCAATCTCGGTCGACTAACAGTTATCGTTGGATTGTAATAAAACGCGTATCGCAAATATGATGAGACGGTAGTTATGAATAAAGCGGATAAAATTTGTTCTGTGTATAGAAGCTCAAAGAATGATGAACTGTATGTTTATGTCGATAAACAAGATGGGTTGTCCCGCGTACCAGATACATTAAAAGAAACAGTAGGCGAGTTAACGTTAGTCATGACGTTGCTCATTAAAGAGGATAAACGACTAGCGCGGGTAAATGGGGCAGATGTGTTATCAGCCATTGAGAAGCAGGGCTATTATTTACAAATGCCGCCGCCCCGCGATGGCTATGTTACCCATTATCATGGCAGAGAGAATTAGTAACAAAACAAATTGTCGTGTGGTGTGGCACAATAGTTTTCGTGTTAGGCTATACCGCGGTCTTGAGGCGAGTTTCTGAATATATTATTTAGCTTGATGAATTAATGATGGCAGACAAGTTTTGGCAGACGAAAAAGCTTGATGAAATGACGCAATCAGAATGGGAGTCACTTTGTGATGGCTGTGCTAAATGTTGTTTGCATAAAATAGAAGATGAAGATACACAAGACATTTTTTACACTAAGATTCATTGTCGGTATATGAATACTGATAGTTGTCGTTGCACCGTTTACCAGGTGCGTCACCATCGCGTTCCTAACTGTGTATGGCTACGTCCTGAAGATGTGGCGGTATTTCATTGGTTGCCGAGTACTTGCGCATATCGCTTGGTAGCTGAAGGAAAACCACTTGAATGGTGGCATCCTTTAGTGTCTGGCGATGTCAATACGGTACATGAGGCGGGCATTTCTATTAAGAACAGATCGCTATCTGAAGAGTACGTCCATCCCGACGGTTGGGTAGAGCATGTTATTCACTGGGTAGAGTAATAATTAATCGTTGCAACCTGCTTAAATACGTATAAATGGGTATAAAAAGCTATTTGTGAATCGAATACATTGCGTTTTCCAGTTGGCTGCTACTTGGCTCTAGTATCTACTCGTTATTCAGGCGTCTGTATCCCATATAATGCGGCAAATTGAGTATTGAATGTTAAATACTGAATGTAAAAAAGGTTAAAGAAGCATGCACCTGAAAAATATGAGCGATTCAGCGGAGGTTATACTATGACAGCCGGTTATTTAGTGGCATGGTGCATTTATTTAACTTGCGGGTTACTTGTGTCTGGTATTTTGTGGTATTGGACTAACGGTATGAAACCAGCTCTGTTACGGCGGATGATACGTGCTTGTTCTATCTGTGTTTTGCTCTTGCCATATTATTCAGATCAAGAACAAACCTGGTTGGCACCCGCTATTGTTGTTTTTGTTTTTGATTCAATGAGCGAAGGCATCGCAGGCTTGAGTTCTGCTGGTATTCCAATCTTGGTTGCTGTCAGTATAGCGCTAACTTTTGCCATGATCGTAAGTGTCTTCAAAGCCGACTATCGGTAAGTTTCCCCATTTAAATGCTAAAGTATTCGTGTTTGGCTATTTATTAGTCCGATCAATTTGTTCTCGATCGGACTGTCTGATATTTTTTTAGTCAATTTGCTGAGCTTTGGTTTAAACCTATCGTTTAACTCTTCCCTCTAGTAAATCGAATTGCATGGGTAAAGATTATGGCGACCTGGCTATAGGGTTTGCTGGCTAGTCTTACCTAAACTCCCTCAGCTTGCAGTCGCCATCCAATACTGATTTTTGTGCATAATTAAGACACTTTTGTTAATGTTCTGAAACCTGCTATAACTTAGTGTAATCATTAGAAAAAATAGCCCTAACATGAGTGACAAGTAGAAACCTTCTACCGTTCTAAGCAGATGGGCTGAGTGCTTAACATGGTAAGACAGATTGGGTTAATAGCAATCCTATGGATATTCGTTATTGAATATCTGCCGTTTGCTAATGCTGAAACTGAACAATTGCTACCTGATGTTCGTGTTCTTATTGACGTATCAGGTAGCATGAAGCGTAACGATCCAAACAATTTACGTCAGCCCGCGTTGGAATTGCTCGTAGAGCTGCTACCCGATGGCGGCAAGGCCGGTGTGTGGACGTTTGGCAAGTACGTCAATATGTTAGTACCGCACAAACCCATTAACAATGAATGGCGTAGGACTGCTAAAAAAGCCGCGGCAACTATAAAGTCAGTTGCGCTTTACACTAATATTGGTGAAGCGATTGAAAAAGCTAGCTTTGATTATCAGAATCCAAAACCGGGTTTTAAGACCTCATTTATTTTGTTAACTGATGGTGTCGTCGATATTTCGCGAGACCCAGATGTTAACAGTAAAGAACGTAATCGTATTATCAATCAGCATATTGCTCGCTTAAAACAGATGGGCGCTAGCCTACACACTATTTCTCTATCTAAAAACGCTGACCATGAATTAATGGAACGGTTAGCGGTGGCTACCGATGGCGTTGCCGCAGTAGCCGGCAGTGCCGATGAGTTAATGAAAATATTTGTTAAAGCCTTTGATCAAGCAGCGCCGGCTGAACAAGTGCCGTTGGCAGAGAATAAGTTTTTGGTTGACTCGAGCATAGAAGAGTTTACAGCGTTAGTTTATCGTCAACAAAGCAGTCTCGAAACTAAGATGGTTGGCCCGGATCAAAAGGTATATAGCAAAAGCTCTACAGATGACTATATCAAGTGGCATCATGGTGAGGCTTATGACCTAATTACGGTCCAACAACCGCTAGAGGGAGAGTGGCAAATTGCGGCAGATACTGACCCAGATAACCGGGTGACTATTGTCAGTAATTTAAGTATGCAGGTCAGCCCGATTAACAATAACCTATTTGGTAATATACCGACACTCTCTATGCAGTTAAAAGAAGAGGGAAAAACTATAACTCGAAAAGAATTTCTTTCTCTTCTTAATGTTGATTTACGGGTAACTCGCGATAGAGACGATAAAATTTGGGAGCAATCCCTACCGACTATGAAGCCTCCCGTAAATGGCATATTTAAGGCCGATCTTACAATGTTAAGTGACGAGGGTGACTATAACATTGAACTAAAAATAGATGGTAAAACTTTTCAGCGAGAGTATGCTAAACGAGTTACAGTGCGCGCTCCTTATAAGGTTACAATTGAAGAAGACAATGGTCTCAACGGCGATATGCTGGTTATTTCTATGATTCCGTTAGAAAGTGAGCTTGATAACAGCGCCTCAACTGTTATGGCCAAACTGACTATGCCAAATGGAGAAACACAAGTATTGCCACTGGAGCCGAGTGGAGATCAAGTTTGGCGTCTCAATATACCACCAAATGGTGACGGGAATTATTCTGCTGAAATATCGATAAAAGGTGTTGATAAAGCAGGTACAAAAATCATTGTTAACACACCTACTGTCAGTCACCATTATCAAATGGAGAAAAGCCCACTTGAAGAGCAGCCCGTTGAACCGGAACCTATTCCAGAACCAGAGCCTATACTAGAGACAGAATCAATTTCTGAACCGGCCCCACCCGAACCAGAAGTTGTCACCGAAGTAACCCCCGCGCCGGTCCCTGTTGCTGAACCTGAGCCTGAACCTGAGCCAGCAGTCGAGCAAGTAGAAGAACAACCGTCTGAAGAAGAAGCTGGAATAAATTGGCTGTTGTGGGGAGGCATAGGTTTTGGAAACTTACTTGTCGGGATGTTAGGATTCTTTGCCTATCGTTTAGTATCGAAAAATAAACCTCAATCGTTAGAGGAACTGGACGAGGATATCGATGACGATTTAGACGAAGATTTTGACATCGATGATGATATGGATACCGATTTAGATGGCCAAACAACGACGGTTACTGCTGTGGAGGATACTGTCCTCGACGACACCGTGGTTGACGATACCGTTATGGATGAAACTGAGATTGAACAAACCGTGGTAGATGATACTGAAGTTGAAGCGACGGAGGTAGAAACAACGGTCGATAATACTGAATCAACAGCCGAGGAACTATTGACAGAAGAAGCTGACGACGAAGAGGAAGAATCCAATTTGTCTGAAATCAGCATCGATGATTCGGATGAAGATGATGATGACTTCGATTTTGACGACGGTGATGAATATTCCTTGGATGACTTTGCGCTTGATGATGATGAAGAGGACTAACCAAGTGCTGGGTCGGTCTGAATTCAGACAGTTTTATTCCGCTACTATTCTCTCGGCCTGATTACTAGGCGATATTGTTACTAGATTACATATCTATTGGATGACATAGTTATTAGGTGGCATTGTTATCAAGTGACATCGTTATCAAGTGGCATGGCCAGTATTAATCTATCTACACTTATGGTAATAGCTTTGCTGGTGCATTAACATAGTTTATTGTACTAATATAGCTATAGCTATTTGTGGGTACTTCGAGTAGTGAAGGTTTATAGGGCTCAACTATTGTATAGTAAAAACTGTCGTGTAGTAATACCTATTTAACAACACCCGTTTGACAACACCGAGTAATTTTAAAAAAATGAGCTTGCTTTTATGTGTGAATTGTTGGGTATGAGTGCTAATGTACCGACGGATATTTGTTTCAGCTTCACTGGCTTAGTTGAACGTGGTGGTAATACTGGACCACATAGTGATGGCTGGGGTATTGCTTTTTATGAAGATAAAGGCGTTCGCGAATTTCGCGATCCAGCACCGAGTAGTGATTCTGAAATTGCCAAGCTTATTAAACATTTTCCCATTAAGAGCACTATAGTTGTTGGCCACATTCGTCAAGCCAACGTTGGTCAGGTCAGTCTTGAGAATACTCACCCATTCGTACGAGAAATGTGGGGGCAGTATTGGACTTACGCACATAATGGTCAGCTGAGTGATATGATGGACTTACCTTTGCAAAGTCATACTCCCGTGGGTACGACCGATAGTGGGCGCGCTTTCTGTTGGCTGCTGGGCGAAATTAAGCAACACTTTCCCCATCCGCCGGTATCAATACAACCCTTGTGGCAGTTCATTAAAGACAAAAGTGCGGCGTTGCATACTAAGGGAGTTTACAATATGCTGCTGAGCGATGGCATACATCTCTACGTTTATTGTGCGACTAATTTAAGCTGGGTGACTAGGCGAGCGCCGTTTGGGGCCGCGTCGTTAAAAGATATCGACATAACGATTGACTTTGCTGAAGAAACAACAGAAAAAGATGTTGTTACTGTCATTGCAACGGAGCCGTTAACCTGCGATGAGACTTGGCAGCAGGTTGCTACTGGTAGTATGGTTGTTTTTCGAGATGGTGAGCTGCTGGCGCAGCTATAAACTTATTATAATAATCAATAATCCCATGCGAGCTTTTTTAAAACATATTCTTATTATTTGGCTATGGTTGTTTGGTACTATGACAGTACCAGCTTTCGCCAGTCAAGCCGAGCAAGGCAATACATTTCATTATCAGTCTAAGACCAGCAAACAAATCGTGCATGACACCTTCAACTCAGAACCTAATAACGACGCTCACCAGCTGGTACGCGAGGATCTGTTTGATGTCGATTTTCGTCAACTCGATAACGGCCTTAATATTATCAGTAAACGCCGCAAGAACGCGCAAAATGTGGTGGTATTGTTGTCAGTTGATGTGGGGCTGCGTGATTTTCCTTGTGGTAAACAGCAGATAGCTCATGTGTTAGAGCATGCATTATTTACTGGCACACGACAATATTCTGAGGCCGAATTAAAAAATCGGATCAATGAAAAAGCTGGCGAGCTCAACGGTTATACCTTTAAACAAACCACTTACTACTACATCGATATCCATTCAGCATATATTGATCGGGCAATGAAAACGCTTTACGATATGATGACTAATACCCAACTCACTGAAGCAAAGGTAGAACATGCAATTAAGGCCGTTCACGCTGAACTAGGTACGAGCGATAGTGTTGTACACCAATCTATTAATGATGAATTGCCAATCTTTGATACCTTAGTTGCCCGACTGTATCCAAACACAACGATGGGGTGTGAGCATGCCGTAAATCCCAGCGGTTTGACATTACAAGATATACAGCAGGGCTTTGATCGATATTACCATGCCAGCAATATGTCGTTAACGGTGGTGGGTGATTTTGAACAAATACAATTGGAAGGATTAATCGCCGGTACCTTTGCCAAACTGCCAACGGTCCCTCGGCGGGAGCAGTATCACCTACCTGATGTGTCGATTAACGAGACAGCTAATGTGATTGAACCAATCATTCGGCATCAGCGACTATTAGGTATTGAAGCTGAACTAGGTTTTGCTATCAGGGTGGTGGGTAGGGAGCATCCCGATGCTGTAGGGGTTAAGTTGCTGGCAGAGCATCTGGATAGCGAATTGTTTAGATTACTACGTTCTGAACTGGGTGTAGCCTATTCCCCAAAGGTTGATTATCGTTCGGAAACCAATATTGGCCACATCTATGGCCATATGCATACTACTTATGAGTGGATTGATAAGGCAAGAGACGCATTGAATAGCTTTTACCAGCAATTAAAGCGCGATGGTTTGTCAGAACAACAGTTTCAGCGTATTAAACAGAAAAGAATATTAGCTTTAGAAAGTATGCAGTTCAGTAATTTAAAGCTAGCCCAAGAGCTGGTTTTTTATCGCGGCTGGATAGCACAGCATGGTACCATGAGGAATACCTTGTCAGAGTATCGTCAGCTGACGCGCCCAGCGGTTAACCGCTTGATACAAGAGTATTTTCCGCAAAAGCTACCCTACGGCGAATTGCGGCCCCATACTAAGTCCTCCGGCTCGCTACTACTGATTAAATTTATCATTGTTGGCTTAGTACTGGCTGTTCCTATTCAATGGATATTACGCAGATTGCGCTCTCGTTAAACACTCCATCTTTTTGTAATACAGTTAGGGCACTTACTCATTGCTCAGAGGTATCCCAGTGTGGTTTAACAAAAGTTCGCTTTAATGCCGATGAACTTTTGTTAAACCACACTAGGATATTTCGCATTCGTTTAAAACGTTTAAGCTATATCGCTAGTCTTTATTACTATTCCGTTTTGCTGGCCTATTCTCGTTTGATTAACGGACATTTGCCGCGATTGTAAAAAGCTGTCATGGCGCGATGGCCAATAGTGGTCTAGCGTAATTAGTAGGGCGTAGTGAGTTTTTGGCCCATGTGGCGCTGAAGGCTATTATGTCAGCTATTATTTGATGTTAATTCAATGACTTCTCACTATTTTATTGTCTTACTAAGGATGTAGGAAATGAGAAATTTATTACTGGTATTGCTTGCTATATACCCGTTAGGTGCGCTATCCGCGCCCTTTGTGCATTCGCCTAGTTCAGCGTTAACAATTGGCCCTAGTGCATTGCCCTATTCATTGCAATCTGTTGCCCATAACCCCGCCGCTGGTTCTTTGGTAGTGAACTCTAGTGAAAAGCTACGGTTTGGTTATTTGAGCACTGTGGGTGGGAGTTTTGAATATGGTGAAGTGGCCAATTTTGAAGATGATTTAGATGAGTTGATTGATATTCTAGATGATGGCATTTCAGACGATGACTCAGTTGATGAAGTACTCGATCGTTTTAATGGTGTATTAGAAGAAATAGCAAACGACGGTTACTTTAAGTTAGAGGGATCAGGCTCTTTACCGATTTTTCCTTTAGTGTTCAACTCCGACATGTTGGGCGGAACGGTGAGCATCAATTTAGCCCATGATATTCAAGCCAGGGGTAGCATTCTTTATGATGAGCTTCGGTTTCGCGATGAGATAGACACTTCTGCCGCACTTTACTTAAAAGGGGCGGTATTGAATCGGTTTGGCGTTGGGTACAGCCGGCCTGTATATACACGTGGTGTCGGCATGTGGAAGGGGACATTAATAGCAGGTGCACGACTTAATGTATTGAGTGCTAGTTTGAGTAAACAAGTATTCGGTCTGACAAATCTAGACGGTGAATCTGTGACTGATGTTATTCAGGATGAATTTACCGAAAATCAAGAAGATACAACCGAGATAGGTCTAGATGTTGGCTTTATTTGGCGTGCAGATAAATATCAAGTGGGTTTAACTATTACTAATTTAAATCAACCAGAGTTTGATTACGGACCCATTGCCGATGACTGCGAGTCGATCTCTAATCCGGTGCAGCAGAGTAATTGCTTTATTGCGAGGACACACGTTGAAGAAATTGGCGCCATTGATGCTGCTGAAACTCACGAGATGAATGCATTAACAACGGTTGACGCGAGCTTTATGCTAACGCCACGTTTAATCCTTTCCGGCTCGGCAGAGTTGGGCGATTATAATGATTTGGTTGGTGATGAAAACCAATGGGTAACGTTATCGGCTACTCATTTTCCTCGCTCATCTTGGTTGCCTGCGTGGCGCATAGGTTACCGTTCGAATTTGGTTGGCAGTGAGTTGAGCAGCCTGGCGTTAGGGGTAACTCTATTTAAGGTGTTTAACTTTGATCTCGACTACGGGCTAGATACGGTGACGATTGATGGTTCTTCCGCACCGAGAAGCATTGGTATTAATTTTGGTTTTGAAGAAAGTTTCTAAGTGACCACACGGGCAAACGATAATCGTGGGAGATGTAGCATGAGCTTTAAAAAGTCTATATTAAGTAGCGCCATTATAGTTACATTATTGTCTGGCTGCGGGGGTACTGGACAAGATGAGGGTAGTGGCGGCAGTAATATTGCCATAGATTTTGATGGTATCGCCATTGACGGCCAGCTTGCTCGTGCGCAAGTATACATTGATACTAACAATAATAGGCAAGTTGATAGTTGGGAACCTCGGGCGTTTACCGACAATGATGGTTACTTTACTTTTAACCCAATTAGTGAAACTAACTATTGTTCTGGCGCCGGCGCTAATGAAGATTTCTGTTTGCGCTCTAACATTTCGTTGGATAATGTCATTTTACGTATTGATGGTGGTTATGATCGGCTGACCGGAGAGCCTTTTGAAGGTAGCCTAAGTACTCGGGTCAACGTACAGAATAATGAATCGGTGGAGGTACAAGTAGTATCACCGCTCACCACCTTATTTGAAGATGTATCAGGAACTGACAGGGCTGCCTTAGAAGATGCTTTGGGTATTACCAGTGCCGACTTGGCTACCAACTATTTGGCGGATACTGATAATGATGGCGAGGCGGATGTTGACAATGAGCTACTTAACTTGGCGCTAAAAGTACATAAAGTAGTAACAGTGTTGTCTGATAGATTAGAAGATAGCTATACCGAAATTGGTGAAGAGGGTGACTTACCTAGTGACGCGAGCAGCTTGGTTTACAATGCATTAGCTGAAACGGTAATAGCCTCTGAGCTGACGAGCATTGATCTTATCTTAGAGAGCGATACCGCTTTAGTATCTGTGTTGAACGATGCAGAAGATGATATCCGTTCGCTGTATCAAGCAGAAGATTTTGAAGTGCCGATAGATATTGTTGAGCCGGGTGTTAATACGGATAATGTAGCGCGTGTGTTAGATATAGTGACCCAGATTCCGGATTTGGTCAACGCGGTAATTGATCCCAACGCCAGTGTTGGCTTTAGCGACGCTACTGGTGCAGCGCGTGCTATAGAAGTAGTCACCAAGCGCGCGTTGGAAGAAGGGCAGCAGAGTCAAGATACGAGTCTTGACGAGGCGATTACATTATTTACTGATACCAGTAATACGTTGGTTGAAGATATCTTAGAATCAATGGCGCAAGATAATGTTGATTTGGGTAGCCTAATATCTGATTCATTTGACTTTGGTGCTATCTCTACGATTGAAGGATTTAATGCCAACGCGCTATTGCCGGATGATGCTGTGCCGTTCTCGGCATTGCCAGGTAAGCAACTGCGTTTATCCGAAGATATACCCGATCTTGAGAATAGGGTAGACGGCAAATTAGAAGATAAAGAAATAGAGATTTATTTCACTGGCGAAGAAAACGCAACGAGTGGCGAATTCACCGCTTGTATTAAGTTTATTGAAGATGCTGATTCGCAAGGCAATACCTCCGATGAAAGCACCCGTGGTGAGTTGGTTGAAGGAAAATGGAGCTTAATGGACGCAACGGGTTATTCACTGTTAATGGTTATCGAATTTTTAGGTGATAGATATCAAGCAATTATCAAACCTGCAGGAGAAGACTCGGAGAATAGAAAAGTCTTTCGCTCAGACTATGCAGACGACATTGCAGATATTCCCAGTGAGGCGGGGATTGTGGTTACACCGGACCCCAGCGGTATACCTACTACCGATACCCAATGCAGAGAGATTTTTGACGATCGCTTAGGTATCTTTTCGGCATAATCTCCGGCTTATTGACCTGGCTTGCCGGCGTACCCATTACCCATACCCATTACCCATGGCGTTGGTAAGGCAGGGCGAAACCGCGACAGAAGTCATTGTTATTCATGCTAGCTGCCCCGTATTGGCTTAATAGGGTAGCTAGCCATTCCACACCTAAAATAGAACCTTTACTGACCACTTTTGTTGATCTTACCTTATTGTTATGGCGGTTTGGTTGTAATTTGTTCTATTTAGTTAATCACTGCGTCATACAACCTTCTCTATTCTCACTTTCATTGCCCAACTGTTTAAATCTCTCAGTAATCACTTGAATAATCGTTCTACAACCGTAAGATAAGCTTCTCAATAGCAGCATGATGATGATATTTAGCGTTTGGGCGGTGTAACATGAAATTTACAGGTACAGATAACTACGTAGCGACAGAAGACTTACAGATGGCGGTCAATGCCGCTGTAACTTTGCAGCGGCCCTTGCTGATTAAGGGCGAACCGGGGACGGGTAAAACTCTACTTGCTGAAGAAGTTGCAAAATCCCTCGGTAAGCGGCTTATCCAATGGCATATCAAGTCTACTACTAAGGCTCAGCAGGGGCTTTACGAGTATGATGCAGTTTCACGTTTGCGTGATTCACAGCTGGGTGACGACAAGGTTCACGATATTC
Organism: Pseudomonadales bacterium; assembly: GCA_028280085.1. GTDB lineage: Bacteria > Pseudomonadota > Gammaproteobacteria > Pseudomonadales > JANQMK01 > JANQMK01. Next base: position 3,345 of record JANQMK010000361.1, on the reverse strand, counting down.
GCAATTATATTAAGAAAGGCAAGCTTTGGGAGGCCTTTGCCGCCGACGAACAAGTGGTTTTGTTAATTGATGAAGTTGATAAAGCTGATATTGAATTTCCCAACGACCTGTTAGTTGAACTTGATAAGATGGAGTTCTTCGTTTACGAAACGGGAGAGACTATAGTCACCAAACATCGGCCAATTGTCATCATTACCAGCAACAACGAAAAAGAGTTACCCGATGCGTTTTTGCGTCGTTGTTTTTTCCACTATATCAATTTTCCAGACCGCGATACTATGAAGCAAATTATTGCTGTGCATTATCCCAATCTATCGCAACGTTTAGTCAAAGAGGCACTGGACATTTTTTTTGATGTGCGAAAGATACCGGGCTTGAAGAAAAAGCCGTCCACATCAGAACTGATTGATTGGTTGAAGCTGCTGATGGCAGACGACATTCCCGATGATATCCTAAAAAGTCGCGATCCATCCAAAGCCATTCCGCCGCTGTATGGCGCTTTGGTAAAAAGTGAGCAGGACGTACACCTATTAGAAAGGCTAGCTTTTATGACAAGACGAGCTAACCGCTAACGGGAAATTGGTGTTGGGCATATTTATTGGTGGGCATGGTTGTCTATGCTGATTAACTTTTTTAACAATCTAAAACAGGCACATATTCCGGTCTCTATCAGAGAGTTGCTTGATTTGTTTGCTGCTCTAGAGAATAACCTGGCATTTGGCAGTATTGATGAATTTTATTTGTTAGCAAGAACCTGCTTGGTAAAAGACGAAAAATACTATGATAAATTTGATCTAGCTTTTGGTGTCTATTTTAAAGATCTACAGTTGGTAAATGATCTGCTAAAAGCGATGATCCCCGAAGACTGGATTCGGAAAGAGATGGAGAAAATTTTTTCCGAAGAAGAAATGGCGAAAATCAATGCCATGGATAATCTTGAAGAGCTAATGGAAGCCTTTAAAAAGCGCTTAGAAGAACAAAAAGAGCGGCACCAGGGCGGCAAAAAGTGGATTGGTACTGGAGGTACGTCACCGTTTGGTAACGGTGGTTATAATCCAATGGGTATTCGGGTCGGCGGCGAAGGCGGTAACAAAAAGGCCGCAAAGGTATGGGATAAACGCAGCTATAAGAATCTTGATGACTCAGTTGAATTGGGCACTCGAAATATTAAAGTTGCGTTGCGACGTTTACGTCAATTTGCGCGGACCGGTGCCGCCGATGAATTGGATCTCAACAATACAATCTCCTCTACAGCACGCAGTGGCGGCCTGTTAGATATTAAAATGGTGCCAGAGCGTCACAATGCCGTTAAAGTGCTACTCTTTTTAGATGTTGGTGGGTCAATGGACCCTCATGTACAAGTTTGTGAAGAGTTGTTCTCGGCCGCGAGGTCGGAATTCAAACATCTTGAATATTTTTATTTCCATAACTTTATCTATGATGCAGTTTGGAAAGATAACTACCGCAGAAACTCAGAAGTCTTACAGTTGCATGACATTATGCACAAGTACTCATCTGACTATAAAGTGGTGTTTGTCGGTGATGCTTCTATGTCGCCCTATGAAATCGGGGCACCCGGCGGTTGTATCGAATATTATAATGAGGAACCAGGCCAAGTGTGGATGGAACGCATGAAAGCGACCTTTGATAAATTGGTTTGGTTGAATCCACTGCCACTGGACCATTGGCCCTATACTCAATCGATCCAAATGACACGTCAGCTTGTTGACGACAAGATGTATCCCCTAACGCTGCAAGGGCTAGAAGAAGGCATGGCTTTTTTGTCCAAGTAGCCATTTTATAAGAGTAACGATTTTAATAAGAGTACGGTTTTAATAAGGGTAGCGTGAGACACGACAAGGCTCTGGCTACAAGTACCGGTGTAGCCAGGCAATAATATCACCTATTACTTCGTTATAGTTAATTTCATTGAGCATTTCGTGACGCCCGCCTGGATAAATCTGATGGGTAACATCTCGTAGTCCAATCTTTTGCAATTTTTCTTTCAGCGCTAGTAGGTTTTTTTGTCCGCTGGCTGGGTCGTCCGCCCCACCCATAATATGGATTGGTAAATCATTGGGGATTGCGCGTAAACATTGATTTGATAAAAGTTGACTGACACCAGTAAAAAAATCTAGCCAAAGTTGCACGGTGCTAGGAAAACCACACAAGGGATCGTCAACATATCGATTGACCTGTTCAATATCTCTTGATAACCAATCAAAATCAGTTCGGTTGGGTTTGAAGGTTTTGTTAAAACTTTTAAAGGTCAAGGCGTCAATGATTGCACTGTGTCCTTTACCGCCTAATCGAACTTTTTCCAGACGAGCTACGCTGGCGGCGAGTCGATATAACCAGCGAGGGGAATAATTACAGCCCGATAGTATTGCACCATTGACCGCAGAACCCTGGTCGATGAGGTAACGTAATGCAACAAACGATCCCATACTGTGGCCGAAAACTACTAACGGCGCAGTGTGGTGGTGTTGCCGAATTTCTGTATGTAGAACACTGATATCATCCTGCAGTTTTTGCCAGCCGTCGTTTACGGCATAGAAACCCAATTGGTCCGGTTGACAAGTTTCGCCGTGTCCCCGTTGGTTGTGGGCGTAGACAGTTATGCCTTGATTAGCCAAGACACCGGCCAGTCTGTCGTACCGGTGTATATGCTCTGCCATACCGTGTATCAGATGGACAATGGCCTTGGAAGGTAAAGTGGGATGCTGCCAACATTTAGCGTAGATTACATGACTGTCTTTGCTGGGTAATTGAAACAATGTTTGCTGTGGTATGGATTCTGACATGGGTAACCTTTGCTAGATCATATTAGGGAGATTGCTAATTTTGAATAAAAATAAGACAAAGAAGACTGTTGGGGTAGGCTATCTGCTCGATTTTACCTCTGTAGTATTCCGTCTGTGAGGGATTTGAAAAATTTGGTCTATACCTTTATGCTGACTATCCTGTTTATGGGCTTATTTGTCTACTCATTATTTGCTCCTTTTAGCGTTAAACCTCTTTTTTTGAGCCAGTGTAAGTTGTAATGCGCTGTTAGGTAATCAATTGGAGTAAATTGGAAATAATGGCTTTTACGGTTAATAGCGTCAATTGCCGGCACGTCTGCAAAGTAGGACTTAAAGCACAGCAAGTACAGATAAGATCGATATAAAATAAAACGAATACTTAAGGCACCTCTGAATAATGAGGAGATACTTCAGGCATTTTGTCTGTTCCAGTCACAAGTCGTCGTTTTGCAGGCATGCTGGTGGCACGTCAAAAAACGACAACGCAGTGAGTGGGACAGACAAAATGCCCCTATGGGCAAGGGCTTAGGCGCAGCTCGCG
>JANQMK010000353.1 GCA_028280085.1 Pseudomonadales bacterium | reverse complement strand
CTGCGTGGACTGGCGGGTTTAGTCGTAGTCACCAGATACCAGCGGGCTATAGGCCCGGCGACTTTCATCCTAACCCGTTTCCTAACGATAAAATTCTGTTTACCATCGATGCCAGCAATGTTGATCAATATCGAAATAATTTGACAGAAGGGCAACTGGCCTTAATTGCACAGTATCCAGAAACCTATAAGCTTCATGTTTATCAATCGCGGCGCACAGCAGAATTACCACAGGAGGTTTATGATGCGCTGAAATACAATGCGGCCCACGCCGAGTTAGTGCCTAGCGGTAACGGCGTTGTTAACATGAAAGTTGCTACGCCGTTTCCAATTACAAGTGATGGTTTAGAAATGGTTTGGAATCATATAACCCGTTATCGAGGCAAAGCCGTCTATGTTTATGCAGGTTCTGCGGCACCTCAAATCAATGGCGATTATACCATTGTTAAGGATGAAGCTGCGGTGGTTTTTAATAGTGAGCATTTAGGTTCTGATCACGAAAAGTTGGGCAATATCATATTTTTTTATAAAGCCAAGTCGACAGCGCCGGCGCGGTCTGCTGGCGATGTGTTACTAATACATGAAACATTGGATCAGCAAAAGCAACCTAGGCTGGCTTGGACTTATAGTTCTGGCCAGCGCCGTGTGCGCCGCGCGCCACAGGTCGCTTTTGATACCGCGCGTGGTGCTGATGGAATGCGTACCGCTGATAATCTTGATATTTTTAATGGCTCGCCAGAACGTTATGATTGGGAGTATGTCGGCACTAAAGAAATTTATATTCCCTACAATAGTTATAAGTTTGCCTTACCAAGCAATACTTATAAAGATATCTTGACTCCTAATCACCCGAATACGGAAAAGTTGCGCTATGAATTGCACCGTTGTTATGTCGTGGTGGGTACGGTGAAAAAAGGCTTGAAGCATGTTTATGCTAAGCGCATTTTTTACATTGATGAAGATAGCTGGCAAATTTCAATTGCTGATCAGTTCGACGGTCAGGGAAAACTATGGCGCGTGAGCGAAGCTTACCCTATCAATTATTATGATGCGGGTATTCACTGGAATATGGGTGAAACCCACCATGATCTATTAGCGCGTCGGTATCTTATCGGTACGCTGTCTAATGAAGAGAAAATGCCTCGTGACTTTACCTTTGCTGATCGACAAGGTGCGCGATTGGTAAACTATACACCGGCTGCCTTACGGCGGTCTGGTATCAGGTAATTTAGTGATTATTTGGTCGTAACACGTTGTCACATATAGATATGGCTTGGTGTATAAGTTACTAACTTTTAGGTGTAGGATATTGATGGCTTTTTGGTTGAGAGAGTCTGCTTAACGCTATTATGCGTTAACCGTTGCCTTCTGCTTACTTGCATTATTTTTTGTGTCTTGACCCCGCCGGGCGTCTTTGGGGTTTGTTGCCTCTTTAGCTTTTTGTTTAGTGAGTTCTTCAACTCTTTTTTTCACATCTTTGCCAAATAATATGGGTATGCGAAAAGTAAATTCTTTGATATCCAGTTCGTCAGGTATCTTGGGGTAAGGAACTGAGTTCTTTACTGCATTTAGCGCGGCTTCATTTAATAGCAAATAGCGAGATTTTTTTTCTGTTTCAATTAGTTTAACTTTGCCTGATTGGTTGACTGTAACATTTAGTACAACAATGCCTTGTTGGTTGCGGGTACTTGCGCGCATTGGATAGGAAACGTGGTTATAAGTATGCTGCATAAGAGCAGTGTTATATTCGGCGCTGACAATTTTTTGTAGCTTTTTGTGGTCAGCCTCGGCTTTGGCAATAGCCGCCTCCTTGGCTCTTCTCGCTGCGGCTTGCGCTTTTTGTTCCCGCTCTGCTTTGGCTTTCGATGCTCTTGCTTTTGCTTCAGCCTTTGCTTTGGCCTCAGCTCTCGCTTTTGCTAAAGCTCTTGCTTTCTCCGCTTTAGACTTCGCTAAAGCTTCGGCCTCTGCTTTAGCTTTCGCTGCCAACTTGGCTTGGGCACGCGCTTCAGCTTCGGCCTTTGCCTTGGCTTCAGCCTTTGCTTTGGCTTCCGCTTCGGCTTTTGCCACGGCGAGAGCTTTAGCCTCAGCTACTGCTTTTGCTCTTTTTTCAGCATCTTGGGCTTTAGTATTCTTTGCCCAACCTTTAATTTCTTCTTTACGGCTATCGGCAAAGGCTAATGCATCAAAGCGCCCGAGTGCTATAGAACGTTCTTTAAGGGTCAATATTTCATTTTTAAAACCGGTAGAAGGTGGTCTTGGACCAATCCAGGTCTTTAGCAGCATATTATAAAATGCTGTATTTGATATTTTTAATAGCTCGACGTCGTTAATTCGAACAATGGTAGCTCCTTGTTCATTTTTCAAAATGGTGATTTTGTCACCAGTTGTAAGCTTGCCTTTGACGACATTAGTAAAGTTGAGGATGTCCTTCTGTGAGGCTTGGATACTCTCAATGCTATTATTGATACTGATGCTTTGGTTCCACATGTCGGCAAATTTACGGGTCGAAAGACGTTTCAATAGAACCCGAATTTCCATTTTTTGTACACCTGGCATGTTAATAATAGATTCTGCATCGTCGCTTTTAGCGGGTAGATAAAGCGCACCGATATAAAAATCGGTACTCAGCGGAGAAAATATTGAAATACCATTAAGTACTAAATTTTGCTCTTCGGCAAAACCTTGGAAGGGGATGCATAAGAATAGAATGATTAATTGAAGCTTCTTCATTGTCTTTTCTTAAATAATACCTAATAACAACATAGGTTTTTAACGCAGGTGATAAACTACCTAGGCTAACACAGTAAATGCTGGTTCGGGCTTTTATACGATGCGTTACATTTATGTAAATTTTACCACTCTATAATTATTATTACAGAAAATTCATTTATTACGAATGTGTTGTTTTGCTAGAAGTCATGGCGATAGTCGCTTTGCAAACTTCATAGCCAGCTTGATATTTTGTCGCTGAGTGATTGTTTTTATTAGATAATATGGCGATCTCAACAAGTGATTTAGTGGTGAAATGGAAGACGATACCAATTTGGAGCAGTGCTGCAATAAATAAATCAGTAGTGCTAATAGCCACCTTGAATGAAATTAATGCCTATTTTTTAATTACTAATTGAAATATAATAAAAGTTAATTAGACTAATACTTTATATAAGTTGCTGGTTGCCAGGCAATCATATTAGGTCGCTAATTACCCACTAACACTAACTACCTCCTAAGTAGTTCGAATAAGTAGTTCAGACCAGTAGTAGAGTTTATCTTGCTACAAAGTATACTTGTGGACGGAGATGGTGAGATTGCCAGACGCGTCTAGCTGAGTTTATGTCAGGGCCTTATGTAATTATGTGAGGACGGTTTCTGTTGCTGGGCTTAGCTTAAAAACAACCTTTAATTGATTAGAATGCTTTTGGCTGTGGCAATTTTGTAATTTTTACCATTAATCCAGGCCGTTCGGAATTAATGGCTGTATAATCTTGGGATTTAGACTAAATACTATTATGGGTATATTTAGTAGTGAGTACATTTAGCTATCATAACCATAGCGCGAGCTTGGTTGTAACGTGCTTGGTGTAAATAGAAATAGTTAGTAAAGTTTAATGGCCAAAATCTCAATACATTACTGCTGATACATTCCTTGTTAATGGGCAAACTTTATACAGGTTTAGTGATATGGAAGCCACTGAGATATTTTCGCTAGGGAAGCGCGATGCTGATCGTTATTTATCAGGCATTACTTTTTTTAGGGAAATTGAACGGTCAGATTTGAATGAGTATGAGCTGGTTCTGTCACGGACTAAAATATATTCATTTCAGCCGGGCGAGGTGATTTGGCGGGAAGGAGATTCCGGTACCGGCTTTTACTATATTTCTCGTGGCAATTTGTTAACGTCCTCCAGTAATAAAGTCGGTACACCTGGTTCGGGGCGCCTACCGTTGCCGCTGTCACCTGGTGAAATCATTGGTGATATTGCGATGTTTATTGAGACTCAGCGTGACTCGACGATTGTCGCTGATCCTTCATCAAAAGAAGTCGTGCTGGTGGCGACAGACTTCCAATCCTTTGGTGTCGCCGGTATTGGCGATATCAGTTTACAAACCAAGTTAGTACTTTATCGCATATTGGTAAATAACATTCGGTGGAAGCTTGAATTAGCGAGGATGGAAGTGCCTGGCTCTGCCATTTCTCAGACTTTGCGCAAGGTACCTATTTTTAAAGGCCAGAAGGGCTCTCGTGACGAGTTAAGCTGTTTGATGGCACAGGGTAAGGTACTGGCAAACATACTGAAGGGTTGGAATAATATTCCCATACTAGATGAGCCGTTAGATACACCATTTGATGTGAACCGGGGCGAAGCCCAGCATAGCGCGCGCAATTTTCAGAATATCGATAGCATTGAGAAAGTTGAAAATCGTGTAGGAAATGGTGCTGCCACGGCCGCTTCTTAGTTTTTCATTTTATGTCGAACAATGAGTCTGGATGGACTATTTGGCAGTTTAACTGCCAATAATGAAAAGCCGGCCAAAGTTGTCATTGCGGAAAACACCTAATCTGAATAGTTAAATCTACTTTTATCGGAAGCTAATGAAATAGCCCAATCAAGTCAGTGGCTAGTGTAGATTTGGTGGTTCTTATATTTTACTAACAAAAATGTATCACGGTGAGTTATTTTTGTTGGGTAGTGCACTTCCTACGTCATTTAATATATTCCGATTGCAGACAGACAATGAGTGATAGAAGATAATATTGCAATGATAACGCACGTTATAAGAAACTTCTTCACACCCGTCCCGGGGTTAGGCCGTCCAGAATTAGACGCTATAAATAAGTAATTTGTGCAGCGAAAATAACCTCATAAGACCGTTATTTAGTTTACCGAAAAACAATTAGCTGGCTATAATTTTACAGTAAATGTACTTGCTCTCTTCTGCTAGGCTTATGAAAATTATTAGATCATTTACTAAAAGCACTCTACCATTTTTTATATTTTTTAGTTCTAGTACAATTGCTCAGCTTAAAGGTAATTTTTGGTTACCTGTTCAGTACCGCTCACTGATGCCTCTGCTTGAAAAAGCAGTACACTCGGCTGAGAATAGCTCGGGCTGCGCAAAGGCGATATCTGGCAGCGTTATTCTCGATCGCACCACTCTGGAGTCGCCAGTATTTGCTATTATTTGCCAAGATGGTAAAGGTCGCTCTTTTCCAATGACATTTGAAGGCGCCAATTTTCAAAAGATACAGAAAAATGAAAGTCAACGTTAAGAGCAGGCGAATGTGTGATGCGGAAAGAAAAAACTCAGCACTAAGCTGAGTTTTTTATATAAACCATTGTGAACTACTCGTCATTGACTATGCTGCTTTAGCTCTACTGCCGCGCTTTTTTGTCACAGATTTTTTACTTGCGGTTTTTTTACTAATCGTTCGCTTAGCTTTTTTTGCTTTAGCGCTAGTTTTATTAGCAGTTTTTGTTGGTTTTTTTGCTGCTTTCTTTTTGTTCGATTGAGTTGACTTCTTATCGATGTCTTTTTGGAAAGCGGCAACTGCCTTTTTGGCTGCCGCATCTGCCTTGGCCACAGCTTTCAATTGGGTAATAGTCTCTTTTGTTACTTTTACCGCCTCCTTAGCCATTTTAGCTTCTGTTGTAGCGGCAGTGACGGCTTTTTTGGCGGACTGTATTTGTTTTTTGACTGCGCTGGTTTTATTCTTGGATTTTGATACGGCTTGGAGTTTGTTTTTTGCTGTTTTTAGCTTGGCAGCGGCTTTATCCGATGTTTTCGTTAGCTTAGTGAGTTGCTTGGTTGTATCGGAGAGCTGCTTTGCCTTGGCTTTTTCAAGTTTAATAGTAAGCTTGTTAATTTCTTTTTGAATCGATTCGACGGTCTCAACTGTTTTCTTTGCGGCAGCCATAATAAAGTTCCTTTTTAGTGATAGTTTAAGTTTAGCGATAGTTTAATTGATTGGAGTTTAAGTTATTAGTTTAGATAATTACGATAGGCTCTCAATAATTTAGCACTAGGAAGTAAGTTATTCACAACTATTATCGATGGCGATTATACGTATCCTTGCAGCGATTGCCAAAAGAAATTGTATATTGTTTGAAAATGTTGACTTGATAATTGTTTGTTTCATTAATGGAAGATATGTTGGTTTTAAAATCGCTAGCTTACAGCAGTTACTAGTTTTGTTAAGGAACAATTTTTTAGAGTTTGCGTATAATGTTTAGAAAGATAGTTTGTCCAAACCTATTTAAGGAAGCTAGAGGGTATTATCTTTGCATTAATCGGGTGCTCTAGGTGTACGGTATAACGAAAATAGCAGCATGTAAGCGCTAATGAGGTTTTATGACAACCAAATGGGATTTTACCGATGTAACACCTTTTGTTGCTTTTGCAATGTTTATTGCGCGGTCGATGAGGGCAGGGCTTGTGACATGTCCGATCAGAGTAACTTGGCCTTCATAGGTATCCACATTGATATCTAGCGCTTTGATGTCGTCATCCTGAAATAACGCTGTTTTTACTGATGAGGTAATTAATGCATCTGATGCAATAACGCCAGCGGGTCGTTTATCTTTTCCCAACATATAGCCGCCGCCTGCAGCTCCGCCGATTAAGAGCACTTCGCACCCATTTACGGCGAAAAGTAGTACGAATATCGTTATCAGCGCACAACATTTGGATTTTACTATTTTGGTCATATCAACTCTGCTGGCCTGTTCCGCGTTTATTTAGTGGTCTATTTAATGGATAAAAATAGTCTAGGAGCGGTGCTCTTGCAATAAATACCTAGTAGGTTGGTGAAATGTAGTGTTTAGATCTTCGATTAGTTCACAGGAGCATGTGGCCTAGTCTAGTTATGACGCTGCCGTGGGCCTGTTGCTGAGCCAAGAACAGGTATCTACAGTGGGCCATGGGGTAGGAAGCGGTTATTTGTATGGCTTTTAATCCAGTAGACGAATTCCTTGCTGGGCGCAACACCTCGCTTTTTAAGTGTTTTGACCAGGCCAATGACGGGTGACTTTGCCCCGGCATCCCAGCCTGGTAGTGCCATTTCTGCTACTGTAAAAAAACGGATTAAGTGGTGTATTTCTTCATTTGACAGGGTTTCTGCTACCGCGATCCAATCGGCTTGTTCTAGCGACATAAGGTAGAGTCCTGAACCCGGGGCTGCGCCAATACGTGTAGCCGTGTCGCCGCACATGACTGAAATAATCATAGGCGCGGATCGTGCGTC
>JANQMK010000323.1 GCA_028280085.1 Pseudomonadales bacterium | reverse complement strand
TCTACGTCGTATGGCCGCATATAGGTTGTGTGGCGGAGCTGTTGTTTCAGGTTCATTTCAAGCGTTTGACCAGTATTATTTACTTGATGCATTAAACAGGCTAGGGCCGTCATTTGTTGGTGTTACGCAGTTGCCGACTAATGTTACAGATGAAGACATTATTCGGCTAGATGATGCTGGTGTTAGGGCGGTGCGTTTTAACCTAATGCGTGGTATGGCCGATACTATTAGCCAGTTGTTTTTTATGGCTCATAGAGTGTATGAATTGACAGGATGGCATGTGGAGCTTTATGTTGATTCAAAAAAATTACCGGATATGTACGATATGCTGTTAGAGCTTCCGGCGGTAGTGATTGATCATTTTGGCCTAAGTCGGTCGGGATTAGGTTTGTTGACTAGGCTGGCGGAGAGGGGCGTTCGAATTAAGGCATCAGGTTTTGGTCGTGTAGACTTTGAGGTGAAACACATATTGCGAGATATTTATTCTGCTAATCCTCAGTCTATGATGTTTGGTACTGATCTGCCCTCGACAAGGGCTCGGCGACCCTATAACGACGATGATTTTCACCTTGTAGTAGATGCTTTAGGTATAGACGGGGCTCGGGCCGTCTTTAGTCTCAATGCAATAAGCTTTTATCATCGGCGTAGAGGATGAATCATAGCGGAGTGATTACAGGTAGATGCAGCTGTGAAAAATTTATCTATCAAGTTGAAGGTGAACAGTCTGTTTCGATTAAGCTTGTGCTAACGAATTTAGCGTTTTATGCTGTCTACTTAAGTATAATAGTTGAAAAATAATATGAAAATAGAGTTTTGGTTTGATTTTGCTAGTACCTATTCTTACCCATCTGCAATGTTCATTGAGACCTTGGCAGCCGAGCGCGGTGTAAGAGTATCTTGGCGAGCTTTCATGCTTGGAGCTATTTTTAATAAGCAAGGTTGGCATGATTCGCCTTTCAATATCTATCCAGCTAAAGGCAAATACATGTGGCGAGACCTGCAAAGAATATGTGATGACCTTGCTATTCCTTTTACTAGGCCATCCCAATTTCCACGTAGCGGCTTATTGGCTGCAAGGATAGCGTGTCGATTTTCAGAAACGAGCTGGATAGCGCATTTTGTTCAAGCGGTTTACCGTGCGAACTTTGTGCTAGATCTTGATATCTCGTCGGTAGAGGTAATATCGGATTGTCTGACGGGATTAGTTGAAAATCCTGATAATATCATTGCTGAGGCAACGTGCCCGACATCAAAGACTGAGTTACGAAAACAAACGGATGAAGCCCTTGAGCGTGGCATTTTTGGCGCGCCCTCATTTTTGGTAGACGACGAGTTGTTCTGGGGAAGTGATCGTCTAGAGCAGGCTATCTATTGGGCAGCGCTGCGGCGCCACCCGTGATGACTGGGGTACCGCCACTTGTAGGTATAGAGCAATTGAATGAATAAGAGCGCTAGAGAATTTCCTAAATATCTAATAGATTGCTAGCATAAAACGGCAATGCTCCTTATAGTTGGGACTATTGATGGTAATAGTGGATAGGAGCATAGTATGAATACATGGCTTACCCCCTGGTGGGAATATTTTAAAGGACCATTAAGTGGTGATGTTACGCAAGATATCAATCCTGTCACGAGTTGGTTATCGCCTCAGGTTGAATTTAATTTTGCCGGTGATCGACAGCTTGAATCTGATATCGTAACTAAGGTAGCGAGTTATGGCAAACAACTAGGTATATTGTCAGATGCTGTCTTAGAACTCGCCTCTGGTAAACAGGGAGAAGCTGTAGTCCAGTTGCAAGCACTAGTTAGCGATGTTAATGAGATGAAGCAAGAACATAATAGTAAGTTGGAGTGTAAAATAAAGTCTGAATTGGACCAGTTAAAAAGACAAGATCCAGAGGCATTGACACGTTTGTTAAGTGAGTATCAGTGAAGCAGTGATTAATCTAATTACAACCCCACTCTCATGGGGAAGATGTTTTATTTTACATTGCCTCGATCTATGTTGTCTCGATCTATATTGTTTCGATTTATACAGTATCGATTTCTCTGAAAAGTAAAAAAAGAAATGGAGTAATATTCAATTAATATTATGCCTAACTATGTTAGGTAATTACCTGTATGCTTGCCTGGTTTGGAAACTTATTTAAGTGCTTTTTAGATGGTAAAAAGTGATATCTCTATTGTGCTGTGTGACATCTCGGTATGTTAATTGAAGCGGCCGGTAAGGGTTGGTGAGAACTTATTGCAATCTTGGCAGCGAAGTAATATTTCAAAATGGTAGATAGGTTTGGTCATAGTGATTATCAAAAATTATCGAAAGAAAGTATGTCGTTAGATGCAATTGTCATATTCTATATTGTGATATCATTATGTCTTGATACGTGGCATCAGAGTTCTTAGCCGTATCTTCAGGAAAATTGCGCTCTCTAAAGTAGTCTATTTCACCTATAAAGTGTTTTGATAGTTAATGCGGTCGACGTTGTGTGACGGTTTATGAAATAAGATTTTGCAGAAGTCTGAAATTAAGTTCTTTAACACAATTTCTATATATCTCATTAATCTCATTTATCGGTAATTTTACCGTGATATTACAGATTGGTGGGTTTATCAAAGTCCTTGAATTAGCTTGCTTAATAGGCATCAGGTGGCGAATTTCGTGCTAATCTTAAATTGATATTTTAAGGTTTTTTGGAGTTCGGCTGATGAAAGCCCTTCGATCATTATTGTTTATTGGCCTATGTTGTTTACTGGCCTGCTCCAAATCTAATGAAGGTGGTTTAACAAAAACGCTTAAGATTGGCATTGATGTATATCCCGGCTGGGGGCATGCATTTATCGCTGAAAAAAAGGGCTTTTTTAAAGCCAAGGGGTTATCAGTAGAGCTGGTTTTAAAAACTGATTATCTCGAAACGGTGGGAGATTATGCCAATGGCAAACTAGATGGTGCGTTTCTAGTATTTGCTGATGCTATTTATATGAACGATCAGGGGGTGCAAACCCAAGTGCCTTATATTTCAGATCATTCGGTTAGGGGGGACGTCATTTTTTCGACTCCGGAAGTGGCGTCTGTCCAAGACCTAATAGGACAAACTATCGGAGTGGAAGGCATCAATAGCTTTTCTCATTTATTTGTCTTGCAAGCGTTGAACAAGCATGGCGTACAAGAAGGAGACGTATTTTTCAAAAATATTAATGCGCAAGATATTCTGCAGGAAATTGAAAAAGGTCATATTGTTGCGGCGCATACTTATGGCCCAGCTAGAGAGCAGGCATTGGTTAAAGGCTTGAGACCATTAGTCTACAGCGGGGAAGTAAAGGGAATTATTACTGATGTACTAGCGATGCAGCGCAAGGTGATAGCCCAATATCCGGACGAAGTCGCCGCATTAGTTAGCGCACTCTATGAGGCAAAAGCCTACCAACATAGTCACCCTGACGAATCATTAAAACTAATCGCTGAATCTATAGGCGACACAGAAGCATCAGTCGCATCCGGAATTAACGCTGTTGAATACTTGGATATTGAAGCGAGTCGCCAAGCTATGAGGGCAGAACCGCAGGGTGAGCTCCACGTCTTTGGTGAAATAATAGCAGACTACTATTTTAGAAGAGGTCAAATTAGATTTAAGCAAGATATTAAGGAGATTATTGAGCCTCGCTTTGTTGAATCTATTCGTTAGGAGTACTGAAAATCCATGAATAAAAATATGACTATAAATCCATACTATCGCCGTTAAGGTCTGTTTTTTATGCGGGCTCGCATTAAAACAAAAACAACGTTTTGGGGCGTCACACTAACGTTGCTCTGTGTAATACCTATTTGCTCGATTTTCGCCATCTCTATGATGCGTGTACTTGAGTCTGAAATGTTACAGGCGCTCGAACATGATGCTGTCCACAAGATGGACCTGATTAATCACTTTATGTCTGAGCGCTGGTATGATTTAGAGTTACTCTCTAGTACGCACTCAATACTGTCTGATACGCAGGTTGATATCAAAGAAAAAATGGCTTGGCTTAGGTCTTACGAATATGCCAAGCGTTCTTATGCATCTATTTCTATTTACGATACTAATGGGATTAAGCTTGGGGATACACGTAGCATTGGCATTGGTCAAAGTGACGCACATAAGCCGTTTTTTCAACGGGCATTAGAGGGGCAGTTGTACCGTAGTATACGACCTGTTAATTCCCAATCATTAGGCGTGCCAGTCGTGCATTTTTCCGGCCCACTTAAAACAAAGCAGGGCTCTATACAGGGTGTGATTGTCTTGCGTGTTTCAATTTACCGGCTGTATGGGTTATTGAAAGCTGAACATCGCCAGGATAATGACTATCAGTTGTATATTGATCTCATTGATAATAGTGGATTAGTGCTTTATTCAAATCACAATCGCGAGAGTATATTAAAAGAAACCTTGAATCATAGCCCCATTGTTAAACATATGCTGGCTGCTAACAAACTAACTGGTAGTTTAGCCTCAGAAACTAATGGCGTTTCCTATTTCAACGTCTACGTTCGCCAAGAAGGGTTTGAAAAAACAGCTAACAATAATTGGGCTTTAGTCAGTAGCGTTAAAAAACAGGATGTTTATGCGCCTGTTGTTAGTACACTGGAGATGATTGGTTACTGTTTTTTTACGGCCCTATCATTAGGGCTAGTTGCTACGCTGCTATTCTCTCATTCCATTAGTCGGCATTTAATAAGGTTAAAGACCGCAGTTGAACGTTATGGTCAGGGCGATCTCACCGATAAGATAAGTTTGTCGACAGGAGATGAAATTGAAGATTTAGCCAATGCATTTAACAAAATGAAAGATGATCTAGATACTTTAGAGACAGTTAAACGAGAAAAAGAGTTAGCGGATGCCGCTAATCTTGCGAAGAGCGAGTTCTTGGCGAATATGTCACATGAGATACGAACGCCACTGAATGCTATTATCGGTTTCTCTGAACTGTTAAGTGACACACCGCTAGATGAAGTGCAAAGTGAGTATCAACATATTGTGTTAGCTAGTGGGCAGGCCCTATTAAGTGTTATAGAGGATGTATTAGATTTCTCTAAAATTGAGGCCAGAAGAAAGAACCTTGAGGAAATTGATTTTGACTTTAACCGAGTTATTACCGATTCAGTTAAGATCGCTTCATCTAGGTTAAAAAAAGGCTCAGAAGTGCAGTTGACATGGGATTATGATAATGCCCTGCCTAAAAAATTTAATGGCGATCCCTCAGTATTGCGCCAAGTTATAATGAATCTTACAACTAATGCAATTAAATTTACTGAGAAGGGGGCAGTGACGGTTACTGTTCGACAAGTATCGGAGCTCTCAGACCAGCGAATTGCTTTGGAAATAGCGGTAGAAGACACAGGTATTGGTATTCCAGCGGATAAGATTGACCACATCTTTGAACAGTTTACCCAAGTTGATTTTTCTACAACAAGGCGATATGGGGGTACAGGACTGGGTCTAGCAATCACTAAGGCTTTAGTAGAGCTGATGGAAGGTAGTATTAGTGTTACCTCTGAGGAAAACATAGGAAGTCGCTTTTGTGTCAAATTAGTCTTAAGCCAAGCGCAGGGCGATCTCTATCAAGGCATTCAGCCAGTGGCGTTATCGGAGCTAAAAGGTAAGCGTGTGATTTTGGTTGATGATAATGAGTACGCGCGCTGTATAATGTCCTCTTATTGTGAAAAGGCCAGCATGATGGTTTTGTGTATGGCGACCAGTGGTGATGAAGCCTTAGCGTACCTGACAGAACTTGATACTCTACCAGATCTTATCGTAACGGACATTTTGATGCCGGGTATGAGTGGATATAGTCTGACAAGGAAAATAAAAGCTGACCCCATTTATCAAAGAATTAAGATGATAGGCGTGACATCGGATAGTGTGTCTGGCATGGCGTCTGAAGCGAGAGACGTGGGATTAGATGGATTTTTGCCGAAGCCATTGATTGAAAGAGATTTTATAAAGGTTATTCAGACTACTTTAGGAGACAACAGGACCGCTGGGCAGATAGTGAGTCGGCATCTGTCCAATGAGGTAATTAATTCGTATACCGGTGATTATCACCTGCTGGAAGAAAACAGAAAAGTACTTGTTGTCGAAGATAATACTATTAATCAGATGCTTATCAGAAAAGTCCTCAAAAAATTGGGCTTTGAAGCAGATGTACTAGAGAATGGGCTGCAAGCGGTAGACAAGATACGTTCAAATATTGACGAATATCGTATGGTGTTTATGGATCTGCAAATGCCTGTTATGGGTGGTATAGATGCGACTAAAGTTATTCGCGCAGAGGTAAGTCGTGATATTCCGATTATTGCCGTTTCTGCCGCAACCCTAAAAGAAGATATTGAAGCGAGTTACGCTGCCGGGATGAATGACTTTGTTCTCAAGCCTATCCAAATCGATCGGATGAGAGAAGTAATTGGCAAGCACTATGCAGCGTAGTCCTGCCTCTATCAGTCTCAGCCCTCATTCTAATCGAATGGGTGAGATAACGGCAGTTTAGGCAAGCCACCACTTGGTTGCGTTATATAGTTCTATCCATTCCAGAGTCAGGCGATCGAACTATTTTTTAATCTTCCGCTACAACGCCGCAAGTTACCTATCTTCTTTTCTAAGATATAGTGTTATTGATTGCGGCAGAGATCTTGGTAGCAAGTTGTCGACTTGAAATAGGTTTGGTTAAATAATCATTCATACCGCACTGATAACACTTTGTTTCAAAATCTCCCATAGCATGTGCAGTCAATGCAATTACTGCGGTTGGCTCAAGCCCACGTTTCTTTTCATATTGACGAATCTCCTTACTGGCAGAATAACCGTCCATCTCGGGCATTTCACAATCCATTAAGATCAAATCAAGCTGATCATATGCTACTTGGTAGTAGCTTAATGCTTCACGTCCCGTATTGACAACAGTGGGCTTAATATGAGAAATCTTGCCTAACAACCCCTTAATAACCATTTGATTTACCGCATTGTCCTCAGCAACAAGTATGCGGATACTTTCAAGATCCATTGGTATAACCGATTCAATATGTTTCTCAACATTCGATGCCTCGTTGAAAAGCGAGTATTCCGCCGTAAACCAAAAATTTGAACCAACACCATACACACTATCGACACCAATTTCACCGCCCATTAATTGGGCCAGTTCTTTGCAAATAGCAAGCCCTAATCCCGTGCCCCCATACTGGCGTGTTGTCGATGTATCAGCTTGTTCAAATGGTGTAAAAAGATGATCTATTTGTTCTGCCGAGAGTCCGATGCCTGTATCTGTTATGCTGAACTTCAAAGAAATGGTATTTTCCGCCAAATCTTCTCTAGTAACAGCTACTTTTATTTCGCCTTGCGCAGTAAATTTGACCGCATTGCCCATTAGATTTAGCAGAATTTGCCGCAAGCGGGTTGAATCACCTACAAGATTATCGGGAATATCATCAGCGATCACATACTTTAAATTTACTTCCGGTTTAACATTTTGTGATAATAATGAAACAACTTCTTCGATAACTATATTGAGTGAAAAGTTTACTTTTTCTAACGACAATTTTCCCGAATTGACTTTAGAAAAATCCAGAATATCGTTGATGATGTTAATCAGCGTACTGCCAGAATTGTAAATAGTGTCTACATAGCTTTGCTGTTTTGCGTCTAAATCCGTATCTTTAAGCAGTTCTGTTAGTCCTAATACACCATTCATTGGTGTTCTAATTTCGTGACTCATTTTGGCGAAAAACTCTGTTTTAGCGCGATTTTCTGCTTTTTCACGATCTGCTTTTTCAACGGCGATGATTGCTTGCTGTTCCGCCAAAGTCTTTTCTCTTCTAATTTGATTAATTCGTTCGGCAAGTGCTAATGAAAGTAGCAGACATTCGATGACGGCGCCCATGGTAGCCGCGTATGCCGTAAACCAGTTTTTGGGTACCCGGCCGGTCACCAGTAAGTCATAAATTAGTGTTCCAATAAGCAGCGCTGTCCATGCTACCCCAAAGCGCTTAGCGAAGAGATTACCTCGATACCACTGCCATATACTCAATATCAGTATATAGGCGCATAAGGTCAGGGAAAATGGAATGGTAACCGATACCAAAGTTTTTTGACTGAAAAATGCCGGTAGAATTAGAAAAAAGATATACCCTAGCAAAAATAAATTACTAATCCGGTATGAAATTGGACTATATTTTTTGAGTTGTACGAACTGTTGAAAAAATAAAATCGCAAAAGCGTGCGCCAAATATACGGATAGTATATAAAATTTTTGCGATAGAGGTAATAATTCTGGCGATAGATATTCCAGGTTAACGCCGTTAACAAACGCTTGAAATGATATTAAAAAGAATAGGTATAAGACATAGTAAAGATAGCTTTTGTCCTTAATAAAAAAACACAATATACTGTTATAAACCAGTAATCCAATCAAAATACCAAATGCTAGACCTAACGTCATGGTAGAAATTTTTTCGTTACCGTAAAATGCTTTTTCTTGCCACAATGTCATTGGTAATATATAAGTGCTGGTAGATTCTACCTTGATATAGAGTTGCGTTACTTCATGGGGAGCTAAGGTAAAATCAAATGTTGGATATCGATACCGATCACTGAATTGCTTTGGTGTTGAATAAAGACCTCTACTCTGATGTTCAATTGGTTTATGTAAATTTCTGATAAGATATAAATCCAATTTATCCAGCAACGCCCAAGAAACCGATAACATCAGAGTAGAGGTCTTTATTCAACACCAAAGCAATTCAGTGATCGGTATCGATATCCAACATTTGATT
>JANQMK010000287.1 GCA_028280085.1 Pseudomonadales bacterium | reverse complement strand
CGCGAGGAGATCGTCGGTATTGCTGAGGTTCGTGATACGTTTAAGTCGCCAAAGTATGGTTTGATTGCTGGCTGTATGGTGGTTGAAGGTACCGTATACCGCAATAACCCTATACGTGTATTGCGCGACAATGTTGTTATCTATGAAGGTGAGCTTGAGTCCTTACGACGTTTTAAAGAAGACGCTAATGAAGTGAGAAATGGCATGGAATGTGGTATCGGCGTTAAAAACTATACCGATGTTAAGGTTGGCGACCAAATTGAAGTTTTTGAAATAAAAGAAATTAAACGTTCGTTGTAAAGAGTAATTGCTTTGAATAATATCGAACGATACGCTGAGCTTGGTTATTGCTCTTAAGTAGGTCTTTTAAAGGGGGCGTTTAGATATGGCGAGAGAATTTGGTCGCTCCCAGCGAGTCGGTGATTATTTAAAACGAGAGCTTGCGGGGATGATTCAGACACGACTTAGAGACCCTCGTTTGGGCATGGTTAGTGTTACTGATGTCAAAGTGAGTCGCGATATTGGTTATGCTGATGTCTATGTTACTTTTCTAAATCGTGAAACAGAGCGAGATGCAAAAGAGCCGATAGACGTATTAAATAAGGCTGCAGGGTATTTGCGTAGCCTTCTTGCAAAGGATGCTCAGATGCGAACAACACCCAAGCTTCGTTTTAAGTTTGATACCAGTGTTCGCCGCGGAAATCTGTTATCAGAGCTAATTGATAAGGCCGTTGAATCAGATCAAAGGTCGAATGGAACTGGCAAAGAGTAAATATAGACAAGCGGGTGGAAGGTCTTAGAACATATCATTGTCTTAACGGTAGGAGTTCGTTTTGGCAAGACGACGCAGGCATGGCAGAAATATTAATGGCATTTTGATTTTGAATAAGCCGAGGGGTATTAGTTCTAACGGAGCTTTACAGGCGGCCAAAAGATTATTTTTTGCTGCTAAAGCTGGCCATACTGGAAGTCTTGATCCGTTGGCGACGGGGGTTTTGCCGATTTGTTTTGGTGAAGCTACCAAGTTTTCTCAATTTTTACTTGATTCAGACAAGCGATATATTAGTACTATCCGCTTAGGTATTCGCACGACTACCGGTGATTCTCAGGGTGATGTTGTTACAACGCACAGTACACGGCATATTAGCAAGGAAGATATTTTATCCACTTTGGCAGCACTCGAAGGCGACATTAACCAGACGCCACCAATGTACTCTGCTTTGAAACATCAGGGCAGGCCATTGTATAAGCTTGCTAGAGAAGGAATAGAAGTTGAGCGTAAGATCAGGCAAATAACTATTTACCAAATGAACTTGCTGGATTTTAGACAGTCTGAGCAGACTGAGATTGATATTGACGTGAGTTGTAGCAAAGGCACGTATATTCGCGCTTTGGCGGAGGACATTGGTATAGCATTAGGTTGTGGTGCCCACGTGACGGCATTACACCGATCTGTCTCAGGTCCGTTTCGTGATGAAGATGCTATTTCGTTGGAAGCACTAGAAAGTATGCGTGGTAATGGTGGTGCGGAAGTGTTAGATCACTTGTTGCATCCAATGGACAGAGCGGTATCTCACCTAGTCTCGGTTACATTGACGCAGGAAGCCGCTCACAGCATACGCCGGGGCCAGATTGTACTGGTGCAGCCTGCTCCACCACAAGGGATGGTTAAATTAGTGTTGGAGACAGGTGAGTTTATTGGTTTGGGTATGGTTTCAGAAGATGGACGGGTAGCGCCTAGGCGCTTAATTGTCTTAAGTTAATTGCTGGTAACTGTGGTAGAATTGCCGGCTGTTTGTGGTAGAGATGAGTTTAACTATTAAAATGCACGTAAAAACAATAGATTAGGGGTTTGTAACCAAACTGTTGTGTAGTTACTATTAGCTGTGTAGTCACTATTATGTAGTTACTACGCCATACCCACGGTCCTATTAGTTAGTACATTAGTCAGTGCATTAGTCTTGTGAAGTCTATTGGTCTAACTGTAAATATGCGCGGTTAGGCCTTATTCATCGTTTAGTCGATAGAAAACTAAGCGGCATATTTGAAATAGTGAGGAAGTTAACATGGCATTATCTGTTGAAGAAAAAGCAAGTATCGTGAAGGATAATCAGCGATCAGAAGGCGACACAGGCTCACCCGAAGTTCAGGTTGCTTTATTGACGGCTGACATTAATAGTTTACAAAGCCATTTTGCTGATCATAAGCAAGATCATCACTCCCGTCGTGGCTTAATTCGCATGGTTAACCAACGCCGTAAGTTGTTAGACTATTTAAAGCGTAAGGATTTGGCTCGTTATTCTGCCCTGATAAAAAAATTAGGTTTACGTCGTTAATTAAAAAAGGAATTGGGTCAGGTAATGCAGGCGTAGTACCTCCTGGCCCTTACGCTCCTCTTCAAGAAAGGAATTAAATGTGAATCCCGTAATTAAAAAATTTCAATACGGTAGTCAGACTATTACATTAGAAACGGGTCGCATTGCGCGACAAGCCACAGGAGCAGTACTAGCTTCAGTTGATGATACAACAGTATTGGCGACAGTAGTTGGCGAGAAACAGGCTAAAGAAGGACAAGATTTTTTTCCGTTATCAGTACACTACCAAGAGAAAACCTACGCTGCAGGTAAAATTCCAGGTGGCTTTTTGAAACGTGAGGGGCGTCCTTCTGAGAAAGAGACATTGACCTCTCGTTTAATTGATCGGCCGCTGAGACCGTTGTTTCCCGAAGGGTTTAAAAATGAAGTTCAGGTGGTGATTAACGTTGTTTCGGCTGAAAGAGATGTAGACCCGGATATTATATCCATGATTGCTGCGTCAGCCGCATTGTCGATTTCAGGCATACCGTTTAATGGACCGATTGGCTGTGCTCGAGTTGGTTATACTCAACATGAAGGCTATTTATTGAATCCTTCATATTCTAAGTTAGAAGAATCTGATTTAGATATGGTTGTCGCTGGTAGTGCGGATGCCATTCTTATGGTTGAGTCAGAGGCAAATGAGTTGACAGAAGATCAGATGCTAGGTGCGGTACTGTATGCTCAGCAAGAAATGCAGGTCGTTATCCAAGCCATCAATGAGTTAGTCGCCGACGCCGGCAAGCCTCGGTGGGATTGGAGTGCGGCTGAACCAAATGTATCTCTAATGGATAGCATAACGACACATTTTGGTTCGTCCATTGCTGAAGCGTACAAAATTACTGATAAGATGGCTCGATATAGTCGTATTGCTGAATTAAAAGAACAAGCGGTGACACAGTTAACAGAGGAAAATGAAGACTTAACTGCAGATGAAATTACCGAAGTGTTTCATGACATAGAAAAGAAGACCGTTAGGCAGAGTATTGTAAATAGTGAGCCGCGTATTGATGGTAGAGATAATAAAACAGTCCGGCCTATTGACGTAGAAATTGGTGTGTTAGCAAAAACCCACGGTTCAGCGCTATTCACCCGAGGCGAGACTCAAGCGCTAGTTGTGGCTACTTTGGGTTCTACTCGAGATTCTCAGATTATCGATGCGCTCGAAGGTGAACGTCGCGATCCCTTTATGCTGCACTACAATTTTCCGCCATTTTCAGTTGGCGAATGTGGTCGCATGGGTGGTGTTGGACGTAGAGAGATTGGCCATGGCCGACTAGCACGTCGAGGCGTAGCCGCGGTATTGCCTGATATGGAAGAATTTCCGTACACGATACGCGTTGTGTCGGAGATCACTGAGTCTAACGGTTCAAGCTCTATGGCGAGTGTTTGTGGAACTAGTCTGGCATTGATGGATGCTGGGGTCCCATTGAAAGCGCCGGTTGCAGGTATTGCGATGGGGTTAGTTAAAGAGGGCAGACAATTTGCCGTTCTTACTGATATTTTAGGTGATGAAGATCATCTAGGCGATATGGATTTTAAAGTGGCTGGTACTACTGAGGGCATTACTGCCCTGCAGATGGACATAAAAATAGAGGGCATTACTGAGGAGATTATGGAAATTGCTCTTGGTCAGGCGCTTGCAGCAAGAACGCATATTTTGGGTGAAATGGCTAAGGTTATTGGCACATCTCGAAAAGAAGTTTCCTCTAATGCGCCAGCTATGGCCTCGATTAAAATTGATCCTGACAAAATTCGAGATGTTATCGGCAAGGGTGGGGCAACCATTCGCGCCATTACCGAGGAGTCAGGAGCGACCGTTGATATTGATGACGATGGTAATGTAAAAATCTTTGGTTTGGATCAGGTATCGCGTGATGCGGCGCTAGACAAAATAATGGAGATTACTGCAGAAGCAGAAGTCGGTAAAACCTATCAAGGTAAAGTATCACGAATTGTCGACTTTGGTGCATTTGTCACGATATTACCGGGTAAGGATGGCTTGCTGCATATATCCCAAATTGCTGAAGAGCGGGTAGAAAATGTGACGGATTACTTGTCAGAAGGCCAAGAGGTTGAAGTGCTAGTATTGGATGTTGATGCTCGTGGCCGAATAAAACTGTCCATGAAAGAGTTGAAAAAATCTGAAGAATCGTCTGATGCATAGATGCTTGCATCGAACGCATTTGTTGGACGATTTTTTACAAACTATGCTTTATCTAATCTAAACAACCTTTATTTAAGCGACCTTTATCTAGACAACAATGGTCCATCCCAAGTGAGGGTTGATCTAAATTAGGTTTGCCTACAATTGTTGCCGGTACACCGGCGACAATTGTATGGGGCTTGACTGGTTTGAGTACCACACTACCGGCGGCAATCATTGCGCCTTCGCCAATCTCTATATTACCCAATATTTTTGCACCAGCGCTAATTAATACACCAGTGCGAACTTTCGGGTGTCGGTCACCGGTTTCCTTACCGGTACCGCCAAGTGTTACAGATTGCATAATAGAGACATTATCCTCAACCACAGCTGTTTCACCAATGACGAGGCCGGTTGCGTGATCGAGTAAAATACCTCGACCTATACGGGCTGCAGGATGAATATCCACAGCAAATACGACCGAGATTTGATTTTGCAAGTAAAGTGCAAGCGAACGCTGTCCCTCCCGCCATAACCAATGAGTAACTCGATAGGCTTGTAATGCCTGAAACCCTTTAAAATATAAAAAGGGCACTAGCAAATTGGAACAAGCAGAGTCTCGTTGTTGCACAGCTTGAATATCGCTACGGATAGCTTCTCCGATCGAACTGTCACTCTCAAAGGCCTGTTCAATGACTTCGTGTAGTGTTAGAGCAGGTACTGATGGGCTAGCCAGTTTACTTGCCATGTGAAAGCTTAGCGCTGACTCGAGCGAGCTGTGGTTTAAAATTGTAGCGTGCAGATAACTCGCCAAAATAGGCTCTCGTTTCACCTCTGCTTTCGTCTGGTGTCTGATAGTAGCCCACACAGGGTCATGAGTTCGCTCGGCGAGGGTAGTATTGGGTGACATGGAGGTTTTAGCCTGCATAGTGTGTTGCTCTTGCTAGTATTGTTCCCTTGGCTCTCATTGGTTACTTTACCTTACCCATAATGCGAGCAAAAGTGATATTTTTGCTCGCAGCAGCTTTATGCCATTGCTGTATTTGGCAATACACTATTAAAATGGTCTAAAAATGCTCATATATGTTGTCTGACCCCTGCTTTTTTGGTCGTTTTGGTGTTATTTTGCTGCAATGGGTAACTCATCAAGTTGCTTGCAGACAGTACGTTATTTTTAGGTCAGCGGTCTGAGTTTTCGTAGCTAGGCCTTTGTAGCAAGGGTAACTTAGCCAGGAGGGGAGTACATATTGTGTACAATATTACACCGATAGCATCGACGGCAAAATCCCATATGGAAAAAGTACGATAGGGTAGAAAGTACTGTATTACTTCTAATAATGCGCCATAAGACAACAGGAAAATGAACTTTTTACCATTAAAATGAGTGTTTGGTATTGAATAATCGAGCAAACCTGCCAGTACCAGAAAGGCAATGAGGTGATTTAGTTTGTCACTGATAGAAAAGGTGGGGGGATAGCTTAAATCGTCTAGTGCCAAGTACGTAACTATCAGTATCAATAGCGCAAATAGGATTCTAGATACGATAGTGCGACGTTGAACGGTTTGCTTAGATAGATTCATGGTGATGGTATTTTTTTTAAAACAGCTGTAACGGCTGTTCTTCCAGTGCTGCCATTTGTTCTCTTAATTCTAGTATATGGCTAGACCAGTATTGTAGTGTATTAAACCATGGAAAGTTATGGGGAAACGCCGGATCAGTCCAGCGCCGGGCTAACCATGCTGCGTAGTGCATAATGCGCAATGTTCTCAATGCTTCAACTAGCTGTAATTCAATGGGGTTAAAATGATAGAAATCACTATAACCATCAATTATCTCAGCAATTTGTGTGGTTTGGCTTTGCCTATCGCCGGATAGCAGCATCCAAAGATCTTGTATTGCAGGTCCATTCCTGGCATCGTCAAAGTCGACAAAATGGGGAGCATTGTCTCGCCAGAGCACATTTCCTATATGACAATCGCCGTGTAGTCGAAATACATTCAGACCATCGATATCGGCAAACCGACTTTCAACCCTTTCTAATAGGTCGCGCACTAGCGTAGAATAGGCTGGGGTAAGCTCTAAAGGAATAAAATCGTTTTCTAATAAAAAGGCGGCACTTTGTCGGCCGAAATCATCTATAGACAGTGTAGGTCGGTGTTTAAAAGCACCTTTTGCACCGACTGCATGGATGCGCCCAATAAAGCGGCCTAGTATATTTAAATTGTCTAAGTTATCGAGTTCAGGTGCATAACCACCTTTTCGCGGATAGAGTGCAAACCGAAACTGATTGAATTGAAATAGTGTTTGGTCTTGGTTGTGAGATTGTCCTCTGGTGACGGGAGGCACAACCGGTATTTCGAGTTCAGCGAGCTCTGATGTAAAACAGTGTTCTTCTACAATCTGTTTATCACTCCATCGGTTTGGCCGATAGAATTTAACGATAATAGGATTATCATCTTCAATACCTACTTGATAGACACGGTTTTCATAGCTATTTAACGGAAATATTCGCGCGTCACTGATAAATCCAACACTTTCAACAGCATCGATAACGATATCAGGCGTTAGCATTGCGTAGGGATGGGCATCATCCTGGTTTTTATTAGACATAGTAAGCTATTTTTGCCAGTAATCGAAGCCTAGCTCGTGACAAGAGCGACGCTTTTAATTTGTATATAAACAGATTGTCCTATTTTTAGGGCTAGTTTGTCTAATGATTTACGTGTAATACGAGCCACTATTTTTTGTTCGGCTACGGCTAGGCGTAATATTGTACTTGAATTATCCGTATCCTCGATAGCCTCTATTGTGCCTGTGATACGGTTTAATATGCTGCTACGACTAGTTTCATCGAGTGAGATACTGATATCCCTAGCGGCGATATGTACTTTTAATGATTTGCCGATCTTGTTGTGCAAGCGAGATACGTAAAGATATTGTGGTTGAGTCTTTGATAAAGCCCTGTTCGACGCTAACTGGAGTTTAGTTAGTTGGTATTGATCATCGTGTTGTTCAATAGTAGTGAGGAGAATACTAAAAGCATTATCGTCACACGCCATAGACGACTCGATACTAGTCAGCTTCTCGATTAGTGGGCCTGTACTATGGACATGGCCATTGTTCATTAGTATTACTTGATCAGCTAAACGACATATCTCTTGAATATTATGGCTAATGTAAAGCATTGGTATATTGAGTTGATCAACAATATTGTCGAGATAACTGATGATAAGTTGTTTGGCAGATGCGTCAAGTGCTGCCAAGGGCTCATCCATTAATAGTAAGTCTGGAGAAGATAACAATGCTCGGGCAATAGCAACCCGCTGTTTTTGGCCGCCAGACAATTGATAGGGTTTTAATTTTAATAATGCTTCTAACTCAAACCACTGGGTGACATCGGTTGGCATCGGCCCGCATTCATTAAATCGGCGACGATAGGCAAAGTTTAAATTACCTAATACATTTAGGTGTGGAAATAGCAGCGTATTTTGAAACACATACCCTATCTTGCGTTTTTCGGCAGGCAAATAATATGCCGTTTTGCTATCATGCCAACGTTCATCTCTAAAGTGTATCAAGCAGGTCGATGGTTTTTCTAAACCTGCGATACATCTCAGTAACGTGGTTTTTCCTGCGCCAGAAGGACCAAAGATGGCAGTAGTCTTTTCGCTAGGTATGCTAAAGTCACAGTCTAGTGAGAAGGCCGCTGCGGAATTTCGTTGTTGGTGTATCGCCGATTTTATACAAACAGTCAGTGTCATACCTTACCTATACTCAGTAGATGATTACGGTTAAAACCGTAAACTGGTAACAGAAGCAAAACTGAAAGAACAACTAATCCTAGAGCTACTCTGTGTGCTTGTTCGTATTGCATCGTTTCAACATAGTCGTAGAGCGCGAGGGATAGTACTTGAGTTTCGCCAGGTATATTGCCTCCTATCATTAATACAATACCAAATTCACCAATGGTATGGGCGAAGCTCAGCGTGGCTGCTGCAATAAAGCTCGCTTTGCAATAGGGCAGGACAACAGAAAAAAATCTATCGATGGGTGTTGCCCCTAATGTTGCCGCTGCTTCGATTAAGCTTTGGGGCATTTGCTTAAAGGCTGAATAGAGAGGTTGTACCGTAAATGGTAGAGAGTAGATGATTGAGCCAAAAACTAAACCGCTAAAGCTAAATACTAACGTATTACCGGAAATGCTGTGCCACAGGCTACCTAAAGGACTGTTTGGGCTCATTGCGGTTAGTAGATAAAAACCGATGACAGTTGGAGGCAATATTAAAGGCAAAGCAACAACAGTCTGAATAAATGAAGACAATCGTGTGTTTTGCCGTGATAGCCACCAAGCAAGAGGCGTACTGATAAGCAGGAGAATGAGGCTGCTGACCAGAGCCAACTGCAAGGTGAGGTAGAGTGCTTCGAGGTCGGCTTGGGATAAATACATGACGATAACCTGTGTCGGCTCAGTTAATATTTGCTGTTAGGATAACTTGTGTCTAGATAGTAACCATTGCTTTCGATTATATTGAGACTTGATGTCGATTTCAGAAAATTGAAAAAAAGGATAGCAGCCCGTTTTTTTTCCGCGTCTTTCAACATTACGGCTTGTTGCTCGATGGGTTGATGTAGAGCTGGATTTATTACAGTATGCCACAAATTTGAATCTCCATTATTGAGCACTAGTGACTGGGCAACGAATCCAATGTCGGCATTGCCGCTATGAACGAATTGAAAGGCCTGGCTGACATTTTTTCCGCTGACAATTTTTTTATGCAGCTTTTGCCATATTCCATAGCCTTCCAGCACCTCACGCGTCGCTTTACCATAGGGAGCTATTGAGGGTGAAGCGATTGCGATGTGGGCAGCGTTGTGGAGAAATTGCTTGATATCATACTCTGATATTTCCCCCTTCTTTTGCCGACTGACTAACACTAATTTGCCATAGGCGTAGGTATATCGGCTGCCTGGAACGATTAGATTTTGTTGTTCTAAGATTTTGGGGCTTTTCGTGTCCGCTGCAAGAAAGATATCGAAAGGTGCACCATGTACAATTTGGCTATATAAAGTGCCTGTAGAGGCAGATGTGATACTGATATGGTGTGGATAGGATAAGTTGTATTGCTCGACGATCTTTTTTAACACAATGGTGAAGTTTGATGCCACGGCAAGTCGTATTTCATCAGCAAGCAGTGATGGTGATAATAAAGAGAATGTGTTGATGGTCATGAAGAGGAAAAGTAGTCGCTGCATAACAGTTATCCCCTATTGTCCTTAGTCGTGTCGATACTGTTAGATCGTGAGCGGTGTTCTTGCGAGGCACCAAACGCTGATATGACTTACACCTTGCTTATTTAACTGTTTTGACAATGCTTCGGCGGTTGCACCGGTAGTGACAACATCATCTACAATAGCTACTGACTTAGCTTGAACAGGGTAGCGAAAGGCAAAGCGATCTTGCAAATTTTGTTTACGTTGAATAGCCGATAGTCCCTTTTGGTCTTTGGTGGTCGTTTGGCAAAAGGCATTATTTGCCATTATGGGTATGTTGAGATACTTGCTCAGAACAAGTGATATTTCATGCGCTTGGTCAAAACCGCGTTTACGCAGTTTTGATTTCTGCATGGGCACCGGTAGTAAGTAGTCGGGTTTAATGAATTCAACAGGTAAACTTTCCGTAACAGTAGCGTTCTTGATATGTTGCGCTAGTAAAGTGGCTAGCATTTTTCCAACAGCCCGTTGACCTGTATTTTTATACTGTAGGATTAGGTCGTTTACTGGAAAGTCGTAAATAAATGGAGCAATACACCGCTGAAAACTTGGGGGGCGGGCTAAGCAGTTACCACAGCGTATAACTTTGTTTTCTCCATAGAGCGGGTCTAGTGGTACTCCACATTGGATACAACTACAGCTGTTTTTAATCAAATCACTTTCGCATCCGTGGCATAAATCCAGTGCGCGATTGCTGGCGCCTTGGCAAAGCACACATGTGGGCGGCAGCGTAGTATTAAGTGTTTGGAGAAAAAATTGGTGTAGTATATTTTTCAAAAGCTAGTAAACCTAAATGAGCGTTATTGGTTGACAGGGTGGCTAGCGGAGTTATTATTAACCTTTTGTAAATCGAGATAAACCCTCACTACTATGTTTATGTACGTTGTTTATGTACGTTCAAGACTGTGTTTAAGTACGTTCAAGATATATCCAGACTATTTCAATGTCTTGAAATACTACTTAAACTTCTGATAATAAAGGCATTTATATGTTGAATTCTGTCCTTGAGACAATTCGCCACGATTGGCAAGTCGATGAAATTGTGGCGCTATTGCAATTACCTTTTAATGATCTAGTGTATAAAGCTCAATCAGTTCATCGTCGATTTTTTGATCCTAATAAAGTTCAGGTGAGTACTTTATTATCAATTAAAACGGGTGCCTGCCCAGAGGACTGTAAATACTGTCCCCAGAGTTCGCGGTACGATACAGAGCTAGAGAAAGAGAAATTGATGCAGGTCGAGCGAGTGCTGACAGAGGCAAAAAATGCCAAGGCGCAAGGAGCTACCCGTTTTTGTATGGGCGCAGCTTGGCGTTCTCCCCATGATAGGGACTTACCTCATCTGATTGCCATGGTTAAAGGCGTAAAAGAGCTTGGTTTAGAATCTTGTATGACGTTGGGTATGCTAACGGCAAATCAAGCCAACCAATTGGCTGATGCGGGGCTTGATTACTACAATCACAATCTAGATACATCACCAGAGTTTTATACTGATATTATTACTACGCGTACGTATCAGGACAGGATTGATACATTGAGCCATGTACGTAATGCCGGTATGAAGATATGTAGTGGCGGTATTGTAGGGATGGGGGAAAGCCTGCGTGATCGCGCGGGCCTTTTAGCGCAATTAGCAAATTTACCAGAGCACCCCGAAAGTGTGCCAGTGAATATGCTGGTTAAAGTGCAGGGCACCCCATTATCGGAACAACCAGATTTAGATAAATTTGATTTTATCCGCACCTTGGCGGTGGCGCGAATTATCATGCCTGCCTCACATATTCGGTTGTCTGCAGGCCGTGAACAAATGTCAGAGGAAATGCAATCATTGGCGTTTCTGGTCGGGGCAAATTCGATATTTTACGGTGAAAAGCTGTTGACTACGCCAAACCCAGAAGCCAGTAAAGATATGAAACTGTTTGCCAAACTGGGTATTCAAGCAGAGGAGCGCAGCATCGAAAAACATCCCGATGACTCTTCAGTGCAGCAAGTAGATGGATCGTCAACGCCTCTGTATTATAGCGCTGCTAATTAGCCATAATTTGCGGGTTTGAAAGTGAATATCGATGCTGCTCTTGTCGAGCGTTTAGAACAACGTAAACAGCAGCAGCTCTATCGTGATCGTCTGATAGTAGATTCTCCGCAAGGGCGCGAAGTTATTATTGACGGTCAGTATTATCTTTCCTTTTGTAGCAATGACTACTTAGGTTTAGCCAATCATCCTGAGGTTGCAGCTGATCTGCGGCAGGCAGCACAAGATTTTGGTGTTGGTAGTGGGGCTTCCCATTTAGTTAGTGGTCATAGTCGAGTGCACTGTCAACTAGAAGATGAATTAGCGCAGTACACGGGACGAGAACGAGCCTTGCTTTTTTCCAGTGGTTATATGGCTAATATTGGTGTCATTGTTGCGTTGCTGGGCCGTGGAGATACTGTGCTACAAGATCGGCTAAACCACGCATCTTTGCTTGATGGCGGTTTAGTATCTCGTGCTAAGTTGGTACGTTACAAGCACAATGATTTGTCAGATTTAAATTTTCGGCTATCTCAAGTGCAATCGGGCAAAAAGCTTATTGCTGTTGATGGTGTGTTTAGTATGGATGGTGATATTGCGCCACTTGACCAACTGTCTAGTTTGGCAGATAGCGCGCATGCTTGGTTAATGGTTGATGATGCCCATGGCCTAGGCGTGTTGGGAGCGAATGGTGGCGGTACAACTGAGCACTATGGCTTAAGTCAAGCGGATGTCCCAATATTAATGGGAACGTTAGGTAAAGCATTTGGCGTCAGTGGTGCTTTTGTTGCTGGTAGTTCTGCGTTGATCGAAACATTGATTCAATATGCGCGCAGCTATATTTACACCACTGCAATGCCATCTGTGTTAGCTGCAGCAATCCTGCGTAGCTTGAAAGTTGCACGTAGTGAATCGTGGCGCCGAGAGAAATTGAACAGATTGATAGAGCGTTTTCGCTGTGGAGCAAGCCAACTTGGTTTAAGCCTATTACCGTCTAAGACACCGATTCAGCCGATTGTACTGGGTGATGCTGAGAAAACGGTGCAAGCTGGCAAGCGGCTAAAAGAGAAAGGTTTACTGGTTGGCATCATCAGGCCGCCAACAGTTCCAAATGGCTCAGCGCGATTGCGTATTACTTTAAGCGCCGCACACGAAATGTCAGATGTCGACAAGTTGCTTGATGGGCTCGAAGGTTTGGCCGATGGTTAGTCAGAGTTTAGTGGTACCAGCTGGGTTGCGTTCACACTATTTATCCTGCGAAAAATCCCACTCTAGCCGTTTTCCCGTTGTTCTACTCAGTGGTTGGGGTATGTGTGCTAGGGTCTGGCAAGCATTTACCCCTCGGTTGACCGAGCACTTTGATGTTATTGTTGTTGATC
>JANQMK010000261.1 GCA_028280085.1 Pseudomonadales bacterium | reverse complement strand
ACTTCCACTCAGGCGTCTCGACCCACACGCCAACCTGTCCGATGGTTTGATCATCGACGTTGATGCGTTTTGGCACAATCACCGTCTGCAATATTTGTCCATCACGCTGATAATCAAGATGAATGCTGGTGTCATAACGTGGACGCACATATTCGACCCATTGCTCCCAGTCATCCATAGGCACACCATCTGCGGTTAGCAGCAAGTCCCCCGCTTTTAAGCCAGCCTTGGCCGCCGCGCTGTCTTCGACAACTTTGCCAATGCGTGGCTCCAGCGGCGGGGTAAATAATGTTATGCCCAAACCCGCCACGGGATCAGGTTCCTCTACCCCTGACAACCACTCATTTAGCTGTAGGGTATAATCATACTCAATGCTCGAGCCGGTCTCTTTGGCCGTTACTTTTAGTTCGCCACTTTCGCCCAATCGCTTTAGCAATTCAAGATTCAATGCTTGCCACGTTGGTGTCACTTCGCCGTCCACAGAGGTGATTACCTGTCCCACCTGCAAACCACCCTGGGCAGCTATTGACTCAGGTTCCAGTTTACTGATAACGGGAATGGCACCACTAACCCCCCCCATAAACACGACCCAATAAACTAAGATTGCAAGCAGAAAATTGGCAAGCGGGCCAGCCGCAACAACGGCTATCCGCTGACCGACTGGTTTACGATTGAAGGCATAGGGAATGTCCGCTTCAGCAACTTGCGCTTCGCGCTCATCTACCATCTTGACATAGCCGCCCAACGGTAACGCAGCAATAACAAATTCAGTACCGAATTTATCATGCCACCGCAATAGCGGCTTGCCAAAGCCGATGGAAAACCGAATGACTTTAATGCCACAACGACGCGCTACCCAAAAATGACCATATTCATGAAACGTCACTAAAATGCCTAGCGTGAGGAGTGTAATGAGAATGGTATTAAACAACTCCACTATGTAATCCCTCGTCTATCACTCATCAAAAAAACCTGTTGTAAATTTCTAAATGCTGCACTTGCAAACCATTAGCTGCTTGCATATCAGGTATCAACCGTTTTCCTGCTGCTTTGCAATGTAATATGTAATGCGTTAGTCAATCATCGTAATGCCTTGTCTACTAACCCAAGTGCCACCGCTCTAGCCTGCCGATCAGCCTCTTGGACCACAGCGACTGACTCCGGTTCAGTCAATTCAGCGGTCTGCAGCACCTGATCAATCACCACCGGAATCTGATTAAAAGACAGGCGTCCCTGTAAAAATGCTGCCACCGCTACTTCGTTCGCAGCATTCAGCAACACCATTGCTGTTTTACCCGCAGCAAATGACTCTCTCGCTAACCGCAGACAGGGAAAACGAGTCTCATCGGGTGGTTCAAAATCCAGTTTTGCCACAGCCACAATATCTAACAAGGATACGCCGGAATCAATCCTTTCTGGCCAACCCAAAGCATGAGCAATAGGTGTACGCATATCGGGGTTACCCAATTGCGCTATCACTGAACCATCAATATAGTCGACCATTGAGTGAATGACACTTTGTGGGTGGATCACCACTTCAATATGGGCAGGTGTCGTATTAAACAACCAACATGCCTCAATCAACTCTAGTCCTTTATTCATCAGAGTGGCAGAGTCAACGGAAATCTTTTTTCCCATAGACCAGTTTGGATGCGCGCAAGCTTGAGTTGGCGTAATATGTTCCATCTCCTGAACAGAAAATTGCCTAAATGGCCCACCCGACGCTGTGAGTAAAATACGACGTACGCCCGCTTTGTCGAAATCAGAATGATCAAGCGGCATACATTGAAATATAGCATTGTGCTCACTATCTATGGGTAGTAATACTGCGCCAGACTTTTTTACCGCCGAGAGGAACAAGCTACCCGTCATTACTAGGCTTTCCTTGTTCGCAAGCAGTACTTTTTTGCCGGCTTCCACCGCTGCCAGGGCTGGCAGCAAGCCTGCCGCCCCCACAATAGCGGCCATCACGGTATTAACCTCGGACGCGCTTGCCACCTCGATCAGCCCTGCCTCGCCGGATAAGACATCTGCCGATAATGCCAATGCTTTAAGGCGCTTAGCAAGTAAGCTAGCGGATAGCTCATCACGCATTACAACGCATTTTGGTTTAAACGCTTGGCATTGCTCTACCAGTTTATCAACCTGAGTGTTTGCCGTTAACGCAAACACACTGTACCGATCAGGATGACGCGCAATGACATCTAGCGTACTTTCCCCAATCGAACCAGTGGAACCAAGTACCGTTACGGATTCCATACTGTACCCACCAAAGGCTGGCCAACTAAAATAAGTGACAAGGTAAATACAGGCGCGGCAGCGGTCATGCTGTCTATCCTATCCAAAACACCACCGTGCCCCGGCAGTAATTGACTACTGTCTTTCACACCCCGGTGTCGCTTTAACATACTTTCGAATAAGTCGCCTAACACCGAGGTAACACTCGTCACTACCGCTACCATAATAAACGTCAACCATTGCGTTACCGATAAACCAATAAATATACCTAGGACAGCTGCCAACAACACTGCACATAATAAACCGCCGTAAAAACCAGCCCAAGATTTGCCTGGGCTTACCGCTGGTGCTAGTTTTTTATTACCCCACTTGCGTCCACTGAAATAAGCACCGGTATCAGCCCCACTCACTAACGCAATCAAAATGAAGATCAGCTCTATACCTTGGGATAGGCACTTTATATAACTCAGCGCAACCCACGCGGGCACCAAGACAAAATAACCCATCACCATGCGGACCAGTGGTTGCCCCCAATAAGACGCACTGTTCGGGTACCGGCTTACCCAAAGCAATGCCAGCAACCAAAACAAGCAGGCCACCATCAAAATGACTTGAATTAGCGATGTGTTGGGCGTAGCGCCAAAGTGCAAAACGGATGTCAACACCATTAGTCCCAACAAGTAGGTGCAAACGTAGGCAATTCGGATTGGTAAGCTAACTAAACCGCAGAGGTTAGCCCATTCCCAAGCGGCAACGATAACAACAGCGCCAAAAAATAAAGAAAACTGTGAGGGGGAAAGAAAGACAACCACTGAGACTAAAACTGCAATAATGACTGCTGCAGTTATTAACCGAGTTTTAAGCACGCTTGGCTTCCTCTTCGACTTGGTCGCCGGATTTACCAAAACGTCGTTGACGCGATTGATATTCTATTATTGCTTTACGCAGCGTTTCACCGTCAAAGTCAGGCCAATAGGTGTCAGTAAAATAAAACTCAGTATAGGCACTTTGCCAGAGCAAAAAATTGCTAATCCGATTTTCGCCACCAGTTCGAATCAATAAATCAGGTGGTGGCAAATCTCCAAGGGAGATGTGCTGTTGTACTGTATCAATAGTAATATCTTTCGGATCAAGCTCACCATCAGCCACGCGTTGCGCTATCTGCTGAGTGGCCTGTTGTATGTCCCACTGGCCACCATAATCGGCAGCTACAACCAGTATCCTACCCGTGCATTCTGCCGTGGTTTCTTCTACTTCGCGCATCATATTTTTTATTTTGTCGCTAAACCGGTGGCGCTGGCCTATGATACGTAAACGCACATTACTTTTCTTTAATTTTTTAACTTCACTTTTTAGATAGCTCAGAAAAAGCGACATCAGGGCGCCCACTTCTTTCTCCGGCCGCTTCCAATTTTCTGTGCTAAATGCAAAAATCGTTAAAACCTTTACATTGAATTCTTCACATGCATTTAGCACTTTTCTCACGGCCTCTACACCGACCTTGTGGCCGGCGGGCCCTGGTAGCCCACGTTGTTTGGCCCAGCGATTATTGCCATCCATAATGATAGCAATATGTGTCGGGATGCTACTAGCATCCGGTAGAACCACCGTTTTAATATCTTCAGACATCAAATCTTCGCTACAATATTTAGTTTCAAGATCGTATTTATTTTCAAGACCTTGTTAGTTTAAGACTCTGTTAGTTTAAGACTCTGTTAGTTTCTAAACCACCGCTATGCATGTAGCCCTGGCAGCTAAAACAAAATTAGTAAATGTCGACAAGTGCTACTTAAGATCTTTATTGAGCTTTAATTAGACCCGTACCAAATTAAACCCGTACCACTTGGCGCCTCTAACGATTCATACCCTTAGCCATTCACACCACTCGTCTTTCATTAACTCATTTGAAGTCACTTGAACTCACTTGCCGAGCGATGATTACCAGCTTATTCTTGCGGCTAACTGCACAATATCAGGCACCAAGGTTTTTAACAGCTAGGCATAATCTCCCTAGATCTCCATTAGGGCAGCTTCCTTACTCGCTAGTAATTTATCCACCTTTGCAATATGTTCGTCAGTTATTTTTTGAACTAAGTCTTGCGCTTTACGTTCCTCGTCTTCACTCACTTCTTTTTCTTTTAGTAATTCTTTTAAGTCGCTATTGGCATCCCGGCGAATATTGCGCACGGAAACACGCGCATTTTCGGCTTCTTGCTTGGCTTGTTTAATGTAGCCCTTGCGAGTTTCTTCAGTTAATGCGGGCATAGGCACACGAATAAGATCACCTGATGTCGCTGGGTTTAAGCCGAGATCCGATTTCAAGATGGCTTTTTCTACTTCAACAACCATGTTTTTTTCCCAAGGCGCGATAGATAGAGTGCGTGCGTCTTCAATGTTGACATTAGCCACTTGATTTATCGGTGTAGGCGAGCCGTAATACTCGACCATCACACCATCTAAAATACTGGGATGAGCACGCCCTGTTCTAATTTTATTAAAGGCACTTCCCAGGGCATTAATACTTTTGTCCATACGGTCGGCAGCATCCTGCGTTATCTCATCAATCATTCTCCATCTCCTTCGATTAATGTGCCCTCATTTCCGCCAACAACAATATTGAGGAGCGCTCCTTGCTTTGACATGCGAAAAACTCGCAACGGCAAATTATGTTCTTCACACAAACATATTGCAGTTAAATCCATCACTTCTAGCTTCCTAGTAAGTACTTCCGCATAAGTTAATCGGTCATATTTCGTTGCGGATGGGTCTTTGAGGGGATCTGACGTATATACGCCATCCACCTTTGTAGCTTTAATAACCAACTCTGCATTAACTTCAATCCCCCTTAAACAGGCTGCAGAGTCAGTGGTAAAAAACGGGTTACCCGTACCTGCTGAGAATATCAGTACGTCACCATCATTTAAATACCGAATAGCCATTCGTCTATCATAGTGATCGACCACACCACTCATCGGAATGGCAGACATAACACGGCTCGAAATATTGGAACGTTCTAAGGCATCCCGCATGGCCAAGCCATTCATAAGGGTCGCTAACATACCCATGTGATCGCCAGTTACCCGGTCCAGCCCTGCGGCATTTAATGTCGCCCCCCGAAAGAGATTACCGCCACCAATGACGAGGCCCACTTGAACACCGATACCAACTAATTGACCAATTTCTAGCGCCATACGATCAAGCACCTTTGGATCGATACCAAACCCCTCTTCACCCATTAGCTCTTCACCACTGAGTTTGAGCAAAATACGCTTATACTTTCTTTCATTGGCTGCGCCGTCTGGCATTCAATTTCCCCTCAATTTAAACTCACGCAAATAAACAGATAGTAAGCAACTTATAGTTCTTTATCACAGACGACAAGCTGCTATCATAATTGGTCGTCGATACAACCATATAGAACTGCAGGCATATATACAACAACGGGAACTGCGTCAATGACCAGTTCCCGCTAGTGTTATTTTTTGACTGTAGCAATAGACGCGCTAGCCTATTTAGCCCTCGCCACGTGCCTGCGCAGCGACCTCCGCCGCAAAGTCCACTTCTTCGACCTCTATACCTTCACCAACTTCATAACGTGTAAAAGACAGTATTTCAGCACCTGCTTGCTTTGCCAGCGCGCCTACTTTAACCTCTGGGTCTTTGACAAACGGCTGTTCAACTAAACTGATTTCAGCCAAGAACTTGCGCATACGACCAACAATCATTTTTTCAATAATATCATCTGGCTTACCGCTTTCCTTGGCTTGAGCAACAAAAATTTCTCGCTCTTTATCCTGTACTTCTTGCGGAACATCTTCCGGCTTAACGACCTGCGGACTCACAGCTGCCACATGCATTGCTACATCTTTTGCCACCTCGCTACTTCCATCCGATAAGCTCGCCAATACACCGATACGGCTGTTACTGTGAACATATCCAGCAACCACGCCATTATCGACCGATTCCAGTGCTACCCGACGCACTGAAATGTTCTCACCAATCTTTTGTACAAGCGCTTCACGAGCAGCCTCAAGGTCACCGGCCATCAAGGTTGCAACGTCGGTTTCTTTGGTTGCAAATGCTTTCTCAACCACAGCGTTAACATAGCCTAGAAAATTATCATCACGAGCGACAAAATCCGTCTCGCTATTAACTTCAACCAATACACCATAGGATGAATCATCCGCTACTTTAATAGCTACCACACCATCGGCAGCTGTTCTACCGGCCTTTTTGGCGGCCTTCATACCACTTGATTTACGCAAGTCATCAATGGCTGCTTCGATATCGCCATCAGCAGCGACTAACGCCTTTTTGCATTCCATCATACCCAAGCCAGTTCGCTCACGTAACTCTTTAACCAGTGCCGCTGTTATTGCTGCCATTTTTCTCTAAACCTCGTTTTTAATTAATCAGTATTTCGTTTTAACAATGTTCACGTATTATGCACTATCAAAACTGTCTAATATTAACTACACCAACCTCAATTAACTGCTGCCTGACACGACACTTTCTCGAACCTAGGAGCTCTTAACCCCATCCTCGTTGTAACTATAATTTAGAACCATAATTGAAACCATCATGACTACTAGGTTACCCATTGATAGCGTCTTATTACCACCATCATTAATTGGTAAGTCGTAATCTCACTGACGCCTAAACTAACCTACTTGCTTTTACCCCATTCTTAGAACTCGTCCTTAAAACTTGCTGTGTAGTCCGATTACTTTAATGGGCACCATGGTATCAGGTATAAAAGACAGTCACATTACTAGCAAAACCAACTTGCTACTAGCCAAAATAGCTAACTATCAACTGAAGGCAAACAATAGGGAAAAGCGCGCAGTTTAAAAAAGGGGGCTCAGTACGCCCCCTTCGTTGATGTCGCTTGTCTCGCTATAATCTATACATCTATTAGCATCACAAACTATTCAGCAGATGCCTCTTTACTTGCACCTTCATCCACACTACTTTCATCAGTTAGCGCGGTCTCGGTTGTATCGGCTTCCGTCACCACCTCAACAAACTCATCTTTGCTGGCCAATGATGTTTCATTAGCTTTCGCTGTGCCCGCTAAACAAGTATCTGCCGCAGACGAGACATACAATTTTATGGCTCTAATAGCATCATCGTTACCGGGTATAATGTAATCGACACCCTCAGGATTGCTATTGGTATCCACTATACCAATAACGGGAATACCCATTTTATTGGCTTCTTGAATAGCAATGCGTTCATTATCCACGTCGATAATAAATAACGCGTCTGGTAAACCACCCATATCTTTAATGCCACCAATACTACGCTCTAACTTCTCCATGTGGCGAGTACGCATCAAAGCTTCCTTTTTCGTTAACTTGTCAAAGGTACCGTCTTTACTCTCTGCTTCAAGTTCTCTTAGTTTACGAATGGAAGCACGGATAGTTTTATAATTAGTCAGCATACCGCCTAGCCAACGGTGACTAACATAAGGCATGCCAGCGCGAATAGCTTCTTCCTTAATAACTTTTCCAGCTGCTCGCTTAGTGCCAACAAACAGCACTTTATTTCTGTTGTAGGCAAGCCGCTCAATGAACTGAAGCGCTTCATTAAAAGCCGGCACGGTATATTCAAGATTAATGATATGAATCTTATTACGTGCACCAAAGATGTATTTGTCCATCTTCGGATTCCAATAACGGGTCTGGTGGCCAAAATGGACCCCCGCTTGTAGCATACTACGCATTGTTACTGTGGTCATAATTCACTCTCTTTACTTGGGTTAAGCCTCCATACACCCCATAAACCAACCCAGCCATATAGCTAACCTATCATTTAAGTTACCGATTAAAAATAGAACAGACAGCAACCAGATTAAGCGCTAGAAGACCAGGCACCCTAGCTTATGTGCCGGTAATATGTGCGACGTTTTAAGGTTAAATTAAACCTAGATTCAATAGTCTAGATCATAACAGGAGATACGCTTAGCCGTATTTCCGCGGCGCTTTATACCATAATAGTAGGGCAATAGAAAGGCGGCGATTAAATCCATAGCAACCAAATGGATATGTGCTTGTTTTCGCAAGTAAAAAGTTCGCTGCATTACCCCATGAGTTAGTTTAACATTAGCGCTACCATAATCCCTTGGTATACTAGTCAACAGCGAAATTAGGCCACAACAACTGTGATGAGGCTGGTTAAGGCCGAATCAGAAGTAGATAATACCAACCACCAGTCAGCCACCAGATACATCAGGATATCCATGAAAGTACATATTAAAACAGAGGAAGAAATAGAAAAAATGCGCATAGCTGGGCGCCTAGCGGCCGATGTTCTGGAAATGATTGAACCCCACGTGGTGCCTGGCGTGTCAACCGGCGAGCTAGATCGCATTTGTCATGACTATATGGTTAACGAGTTAGACTGCATTCCAGCGCCATTGAATTATAAAGGCTTCCCGAAATCCATCTGTACTTCAATAAATCAAGTCATCTGTCATGGTATCCCGTCAGACAGCAAATGTATTAAATCGGGCGATATTATTAACATAGATATCACCGTCATTAAAGACGGCTATCACGGCGATACCAGTCGCATGTTTCATGTCGGTAAAGTTCAGCCTCACCTCAAACGTTTAGTCGATAACACACAACATTGTCTTTATCTGGGCATACAACAAGTGAAACCCGGCGCGACATTGGGTGACATTGGCCATGTCATTCAAAAACATGCTGAGCAAAATTATTACTCCGTGGTACAAGAGTACTGTGGCCATGGTATCGGCAAAGGCTTTCATGAAGAACCCCAAGTACTACACTACGGTAAACCTAGCGAAGGCATGGAGTTAGTTGCTGGCATGACGTTTACTATCGAACCAATGATCAACGCCGGTAAACGCCATACCAAACTATCCAAATTTGATGGTTGGACGGTTGAAACCAAAGATGGCAGGCCATCTGCTCAATTCGAACATACCATTTTAGTGACCGAAGCTGGCTGTGAAATTCTCACGCTAAGAAGTGATGAGGTGCTGCCAGATTTTCTCCATAATACGGTAAGTCCGCTAAAAGTCGCATCAGCGTAAAAAGATGGCCATAGTTTATTTACCCATACAGATATAAATATAGATAACTCAATGAAAGACCTGCCAGAACTTGCTGAATTATTTGATGAAAATAAGTTTCATCAGCAATTACACACTACTACTGAACCGATCACATTATTTCGTGACGCCATCTGCGACACACAGGCTAAGATCAATGCCTATTTTCACTCAGAATGTAATATTCACCAACTCATCTTAAGACGTTCTCAGTTTATTGACCGCTTACTAACAATCGCCTGGCAACAATACCAATGGCCAGAAGACGAAATAGCCCTGTTAGCAGTAGGTGGTTATGGTCGACAAGAACTGCATCCCTATTCCGATATCGACCTTCTCATTCTTGTTAAGAACGAAGACAGTACCGGATTTGAAGATAGCGTAAAACAGTTCATTACCTTTCTGTGGGATCTTAAACTCGATATCGGACACAGTGTCCGAACCATCGAAGAGTGTCAGCAACAAGCAGGTAGCGACATCACTATTGCAACCAATTTGATGGAATGCCGCACGATTGTCGGCAATGACGCGCTTCGCACGACAATGGCGCCTCTGGTTGGGCCAAATAAGATCTGGCCCAACAGCGAGTTTTTTACCGCCAAACGAGCGGAACAAA
>JANQMK010000239.1 GCA_028280085.1 Pseudomonadales bacterium | reverse complement strand
GGCATAGCTGTTGTAAACGATCGACACCTTAGCTTGTTGTGAATACAGTTTTAGCGCTTGTTTGAGCGGCATGACAGGAATATCAAATAGGAGCTTATCGTTCTCACTCGCTAAACTTTTTGTTGCTGCC
Organism: Pseudomonadales bacterium; assembly: GCA_028280085.1. GTDB lineage: Bacteria > Pseudomonadota > Gammaproteobacteria > Pseudomonadales > JANQMK01 > JANQMK01. Next base: position 4,590 of record JANQMK010000239.1, on the reverse strand, counting down.
AAACTAGCTATAAAGTACAGATAAAATGAACTAGTGAATAATGATCGAGCCACTACTAGCTTGTTCAAACTGAACTCCTGTTAATTCACTGACAGCGGCTAGAAAACCAGGTACATCGTTATGGTTGAAGGTACCAGATACCAGTTTTTCGCGTGTAGATGGATTGACGAATTGAATAGGGTAGGCATAGTAGTTTTGTAATCGTGCAACGACAGCTTCAAAGGGGGCATTGTCAAAGTGAATTGAGCCATTGCGCCATTCCATTAATCGATCGACATCCATATTGCTTTGTTTTGAAAGCATTTGACGCTGACCAATTGCGACGACTTCATTGTCTTGTAATATCACTAAGTCATTGTTGCCGTTTTCGACCTGTACACGGCCTTCTTTCACGGCAATATTAATGTCGCTGCCTAGCCGGGTAACATTAAATTGAGTACCAAGCACCGTAGTGGTGATGCCGTTGACAAGTACGCGAAAAGGCTTATCTTTATTGGTTACTATATCAAAGTAAGCGCTGCCGGAAATCAATTCTACCGTCCTATTTCCCCAACCGTCGTACACTGTTACCTGGCTGTTACTTTCTAGCATAATCTGGCTATTGTCATCGAGGGCGAATCGGTAAATTTCTCCAATATTGGCATGATGCCGTGTGGGCAGTCCGATATAGCTGGTAATGGTGATCGCAAGAATGACCAAGGTTACGAAGCCGCCTAACAACCGATTTCGAAACTGTCCTATTATAGGCGTTGGTATGGACATTAGGCTTGGCTCTACATTGAGAGCGGGTTGAAGGGGATCAGAAGTGGATGCAAGGGGCGGGGTAGCCACTTCTTCTGGGTTGACGCTATTTAGTTTGCCCCATGATTTAGCCACTTCAGCATAGGCATCGATTTTTTCCGGTGTATCTAGCCACGCCATCAGGTCATCGATTTTATAGTCGTCATTACGATCTTTTACGCGATAAAACCGTTCGGCAGCTTCTTGTTCTATTGTCATATCAGTAGCCATTAGTGCACCTGTCCGCGTAATTTTACTAAGCAGTGGAGATGAGCTTTCATTATGTAGCGTTCAATGCTGTTAAGGGACAGTCCCATTTCTTCCGCAACTGCTTTTTGCGGCATATTTTTGAAGCGGTGCAGGACAAAGGCTTGACGACATTTTTGAGGCAGTTCACTGAGCGCCTGCTTCAAGATTTGCATGTCTTGTCGTGAGTGAAGTAATTTGTCAGGCTCGGTAGTAGCACTGGTTAATGATTCTAATGCTATATTATTAGAGCTAATATTGTTGGCAGCTTTTTTATTGTTATCGATACTCAAGTTTTTTACCACGGTGTAAAGAAACCCTTCTGGGTTTTCAATGTTGCGGATTTGCTGTTGGTTGAGTTCGAGTATTTTTAACAAGGCGTCGTGGAGCAGATCATCAATATCATCTTGATTACTGATATATTTGCGCACAGAGGCACGTATATTTGGCAATATCTCTCGAAAAATTCGAATGAGTTCAGTACGATCGAGAGACGTCGTTGCTGTTGTCATAGGACTAGCATTAATTAAGTGGTAGAACGCTTGTTTCTGAATAAGTGAGCCCATTCAATAATCATTCAACAGTAAATATGTTAATAGAATTTAGTTTTTGGACTTATGTTGCGTTACTTATCAGATAAAGTTCCTACAAAGTGCTCAATTCTTTTTACATCAAGTTACTTTTACAGCCTTTCACATCACAGGCAGCCGTAATTTTACATCTCTTTTGTTCTATATGCACTTTTCTATTGTAAGGTTTGTTATCTCATATGTTAAACCATTAGCCCAATACAGAATTTATGTATGTTAGCTAGTGGTTGCAACGTTCACGTCTCTTAGACTAGACGCTAATTTGTCCTACTAATGGTTGTTAACTCAACTAGTCTATTGCTTTATGCCTCAATTCACTCAATTACACTAAGTCCTATAACGGTCTTCCTTGACTCTATAGGAGGTTGCTAGATGTAAACGGCCAAACTGTTTCTATATTTTAGAGATTGGCTCTATTAGTAAGACGAGCCTCAAGGCATAACCCTGAAAAAAAAATTAAAATTTTTTGGATTTTTTTAATTAGCGTCGTTGAGCTTGCGAAATTCCGCTTTATTTTAGTAAGTACTCAATTGCTATCAGCTTAGATAGGTTATATATGAAACAGTTTACGGTGGTAATACTGTGAACTCGTTGTTTACTACTGCTAAGAATTGAACGATTATGTTGATTTATTATCGTTTTTTGATAAGAACCAGTGTTTGGTGGAATCGTTGTCCTGTGGATTTATCTCTTTAGGTTGGAGCTGATTGTCTTCATTTACTCCAGTTTCATACTGTATGTTGTTTATAATTTGTTGCATGTCAGTATTTAATGAGCGATTGGACTGATTCAATTCAATCCCTCTGCTCAAATAAGACAGTCCTTTATCGGTATTTTCATTTATTAGAGCTGTTAAGCCACCTCCAAAATAGAACAATGCATCGTTTTCTGACAAACCTTCAAGTGCTTTCCATGCTTTAAGTGCTTCGGTATGTTGGTTATTGATTAGATGTAACAGACCTATCTGTAAGTGAGCTGTCCAAAGCTGAGGGTTAAGAGAAATCGCTTTTTGCATGCCATCTAAAGCGCGTTGTGTCATACCGATTTCTGCATGTTCTGCCGCCAAGATATAGTAGGCTTCGGAGGTCGGATTTTTTTCAATCGATTCTTTAAGGTATTGAATGGCTCTGCCGTGATCACCTTCTTCACTAGCGTTTAGCGCAAGGTGAAACAGTTCTTCGGCGTCGAAAGAACTCATGATCTTCTCCTATTAATCGGGTTGTTTGATTTAGTGTCTTTGACAATAAACATTTTCATTAGCTTTTGGATGAACATTAGTTTTCAGTAAAGCAACTTGTATTTGCTGTACTCGCTCTTTTGCTTTATCAAAATAGCGGCTGTTAGTAGCAAGTATGTGCAGCATCAAATTTAGATTGCGTTCAGCCGCTGGCTTGTTACGAGATGTTAAGTGGTCGATTGCACCGTGATATAGGGTCGGCGAACTAGCGGGCTCATATTCTAATAACTCTCTCCAGACAGTTCGTGCCGGTTTATAATGACCTGATTCTAGGTAAATAAGCCCTAATTGAAACTTCTCGATGATTACTGGCGGCATTGATGACAGAAACAGTTGGTAGCGATGTTTGGCGTTGTTAAATAGGCGAAGCTGCGAGTATATTTTTGCGGCCAAGCTAGATATTTCTAGGGGAATGTCTTGGCATGACAAGCAAGTTTTGATTTTGGCGAGAGCCCCATCAATGTAATGGTTTTCAATATCAAGCCTCGCTAGCGCTATAAGTTCTTCGCAATTAAAACTGGTTAAATCTCTCACAGCTCACCTTTAGTAAACGTTGGAAAAAAACAGTGAGTTAGTCTTTGTCGTTGGCAGGATCTTCTGATTGATTCAATGATATCTTTTCAGGTACCCATTAATACCACGCCAATTTTGCCGTTGACTGAAAGTAATTAAACTTGAAAACGGTATTTATCATATTCCCACGCATTTAGGTGTTTGATCAGCTGGCCAAATATGACCGACTGATGCACTAAATGAAGGAAGGTATACAGTAAACCTGGTCAGTCTCCCAAAGTGGACTGACGCCTACCGTTTTCAGAGTAGAGATCGATTTAGGCAAACTACCTGTTGCTTTCCCGTAATGTTTCAATACCAATGCAAAAATTTATTAAAATAGTTACTGCTAGTCCTACTATGGAATAGCTTGCTAATGCTACCTCTTACCCTTTTATTTCTTTCCACATGGTACTAGACGAGGCTGGTACCACTATCCTGAAAATTAAATGAATATTTTTTTTATAGAGTGGAGTTCGTCATTAAAATGCATTTTGGTGCTGTTATATGGATTTTCTTTTCGCCACATGTAGAGTTTGTGGCCGTATTTTAATGCATTGGCCTGCAAAAAGGCCTGTTGACAATAAAGTCTTATATGAGACATAATTGTCTCGTGAAGGCTATTAAACCAACCACTCGGGACGCCATTATCGAAGCGGCGTTTCAGATCTATAGTGAGGACCCGACCGCCAGTCTGGCGGATATTGCGGTGCGAGCAGGTATTGGGCGAGCGACATTGCATAGGCATTTCAGCGGGCGTGATGAATTACTCGTTGAGTTGGCAAAAGTGGCCATTAAGGATCTAGATGATGCCGCCGAGTGCGCCGTTACTGGTGCGCAGTCCTATACTGAAGCTCTTCGGCTCATGATGCACGCATTGGTACCGTTGGCCAGTCGTCAATGGTTTTTGTCCCAGACCTCGGTAGAAAACCATCCCGATATCCTTGCTGAATATCAACGCCAATCCGAAGAAATGGCTAATGATATTGAAGAAGCTAAAAAAGAAGGTTGTTTTGCTGCCGATGTGCCCACGACTTGGATTGTACAGGCCTTCGATAACCTTCTCTATGCAGCATGGCAAATGGTTCGCAATGAAGAAGCCACCGCAAAACAGGCGGCGGCATTAGCGTGGCGAACATTGGTTGAGGGCACAGGGGGCCATTTGCATGGATAGTATGTCGCTTG
>JANQMK010000201.1 GCA_028280085.1 Pseudomonadales bacterium | reverse complement strand
GGGGTTCCCCCGGGACAATGCATTACCAACGATGACCAAGTCAGGTGTGGGCTCCAGCTGGCTCGGCTCATACCCTTCAACTAATTCGATACCCTGTTGCACTAACTGATCACTCATCGGCGGGTAGACATTCAAATCGGAACCACTCACCTTATGTCCCAATTGTTTAGCAATTACCGCTAAACCACCCATGAAAGTCCCACAAATGCCTAAAATATGGATATGCATAAAACTTACCTAAGACAGCTGCCCTAAGACAAGCTATAGTAGGCCTGAAAGTACTTGTTGTCGATAGGTCGATGAAATATGGTGCCATTGATGATTAAAGCACTGCGCTCCACACAGAGCGCGACTGTACCATTAATGCACTGAGCTAGTGAACCAGCCTTCTTAGCTCTGCAAGTGAAATGTTAGCACTGGTCAGCTGAGGTGGCGTCTGCATTCTGATCGTTGCCACGCCTTCAACAGCTATTCTAGGTTGTGGAAACAAGAGACCCTGGTCACTTTGACTCTCGCTTTCTAACATCTTTCTATCAAAATCTGACAAGGTAAAACTATTTAAACTTAAGAATTCAGCAATTATTGGCCCTATCACTGGCACAACAAGTGGCACACCGTATTTTACCCTTACACGTAGTAACGTAGCCTCTTGCGGATTTAAATTCGATGTGCGGCCACGCCCAGGCCGCCTTCCGGCCAAATTGTCTATTGGGATGCAAACTGCATTAGCTGCATAATCATCTGTTGCAAGGCAATGTTCGGGCCCTCCAAAGTCATTAAAAGCTTCAGCCACTGGGTTTAAGATGGTCAGCTCAATGTTTTCTTCGAGTTCGTCTTCTATATCAGCTTTTGCCGTGGCCCACCAAGTTCCGGTCAACGATGTTTGCGGAGCACCGCCGTCGGCAATAGGTTTACTAATCATCGGTAACATGCCGGCCCTTATGCCAGCCTCCATTGCCTTTAAACTTGAGCCACGTATTGCTCCCTGTCTCGCCGCTAGGAATGCCACATATCCCATATGGGATTTAGCTTGGTAGAGATAAGCCATCTGAATCGCACCGCCCGCCATAGCAAAAAAAATCATAAGCACAACGAAGGTCTCCGCTAATGCGGCACCAGACTGTTTACTTAACTGATATGGCTGCTGGATACATGCCCTCATAATTCAACCCTTCGACTATTCGCACACGCAATAGAACAACATCATGTAGCACGATACCCAAATACCTAACGGTTATAGACTTATTTAGCGGGCAGCTTAAAGGTTTCTCCAACCATTAATGTTTCGGCTAGCTTATCTAGGGGATTCGCCTTCTTGGGCACTGTCTGCGCGCTCGCAAAAGCATCGATATCGCTCATAATTTGAATAATTCTCGGTTCAACTGGCTTATCTTCACGAGCTGATGCCGTATAATACTTAAAATTTTCTTCTGCTTTCATGAGGTGAATGACAGCCAGATTATAATAGGCCTTTGATTGCCGAGGTTGCAATGCAACAACCTTATTAAAGTAACGCTCAGCCTCAGCAAACTGAGATTCTTTGAAAGCAATATTACCAAGCCGGTAATAGACCATAGGGATTTTGTCACTAAATTTTAACGCTTCATTGAATTGTATTTTTGCGTTTTTATAGTCTCCCTCTTTATAAAGCAACTCACCTTGCTTGGCATTTTCAACGGCTTGCGCGGTATTTTTTTCATCCGCAGTGATCTCAGCAACATTTTCACTGGGGCTATCGGAGCTATTACCAGCATTGATGTCTGCACGACTATTTAGATTAGCGCACCCAGCAAGCAAGCCCAAGGCAGCAAGGACAACCATCAATTTATTCATTCGATTATCCCCTTCTGTTATTCAACACCCCAACGCTTATACCACGACAATTTTGAATTCGCCTTGGTGTAGTATTCGTTGTTGTTAGGCACAAGGGTTAGAATTTCAGACCAAAGCAACTTAGCTTTGTCTGAATTCACATACTCATACTTCAACCCCTTGCGATATAAACTACGAACTTTACTATCAACCGCAGCCAAGGATAATTTTGCTTCTGTGCTACCATTCATCTTAACGGCATTTTGCCATAGCTCATAGGCTTTTTGGTGGTTACCGGCAGCCTGAGCCGCTTTAGCTTGTGCTAGATATTCGTTTACAGCCTTACTCGAAACATCAGTCGAATAGATACTGCGCTCTTGACGATAAACCTTCTTCTCTTGATTTAAGAAATTAGTCCACTCGGTGAAAGCCGTTTCTTTATCATCACTATTGAAGGCAACCAAGCCTTTACTATACTGGTCATATAAACTCTTTATCGTTTTAAGCTTGCTACTAACTTTAGCCTTAACACCTTTGGGCAATAATGACGACTTAGTGAGATCAGACAGTTCATTAATAACCAATTGCGCATTCCCCTGCATATATAGATCATCGGCTTGGTTAAGCTTTTTCAGAGCCTCTTTTTCGGCTTGATTCACGGCTAGCCGGCGTTGTTTTTCAGCCGCCAACTTTCTCTTGGTTGCCGCGTCTACCTCTTTTGGTTTAACTACCTTTTCCTTTGGTGCCTCAGTCACAATCGGTTGCAGACCTTGCGGGTATTGTTCAATACTATCTGCAGCAACACTTCGCTGTACCGTGCCCGCAGCAAACCGATCAGCATCATCTCTTTTACCAGATGATGCAATAGGGGGACGACTAGTTTGCTGAGTCTGGGTTTGCCTTACCGCTACAGCTTTTTGTGCATTAGCAGTTGAATCATTGGTAGCAGGGTTCGCCGGAGTAACCGTTGCTGGCGCAAGCGGCGCCATGGCGACACTGCCTGGTGGTGTGCTCTGAAAACTCTGAATCATGACAATGCCAACGAGCAACGCCGCCAACGCCATGCCAGCCGTCTTGAGGTTAAAGCGCACGTTTGATTTTGCGGAACCTCCCATTCCCAGCTTGGAAAAGAAAAACGCCAGGCCATCTTTCTCAGGCTCCAATTCAATGTTATCTTCTTTGGGTTCGCGATAACGGAATGTTAACGAGCAATTACCAATAGAGATAGCATCATTATCTTCTAAAATAACCCGAGTGACTTGATAGTTGTTGACCTTGAGGCCATTAAGGCTATCTAAATCAGAGACGACAAAACGGCCTGACTGCAGCGAAATTTCAATGTGACGACGCGAAATACCTCGACCATTGGGAATAAGATCGCAAGCTTCGCTGCGGCCAATCACAAACGGAAAATTATTCATTTCGTGGACATTACCTTCACCGTCCACTAGCCACGCTTTCGCGGCTTTACTTTCTTCAAAGCCAGTTAAAATTTCTGTCTTATCTGAGTCCCAGTTGTCTTGTGGAACAATATCACCGGGTAAAGCGCTTTCATCATCGCTGTTATGAGGCTCACCGCCAGCCTGCGCTACCGGCGTACTTTCCGCACTAGACGGAGTAGCCGACCGAAAAGAGGCATCTGCTCGCTTCGACTGGTTTAATGCTATAACATTTTGTACCGGTGTGGGTTCGGCCTTAAAATTTTCGTTATTATCGGTCATCATCTATTATCTCCGTCAGCGATATCAAGTAAATCAGATCAAGCTCTGCACCACCCAGGTAGCTTGAACTCACTCAATATTCAAAAACTCTAACTGGTCACCTACTCTCAGATCTAGGCGACCAATATTGCCGGCGTTTAACTCAAGTACGGACTTAACCTTGCTCGGAGCCAAGCTAAACCACATAGGAAAAACCCGAGGCGCTAGTTTTACAATCCTGCCGTGGGCATCCAAAAAGACCACGTCAATAGTGTAAAACATACCCAGCGTGTGAATACTTTTACAAGGCTTAAGCCAAAGTCCACGATTATCTGGCAGAGATAAAGTGGCTAAAAGGCCTTTTAGCCGACGAAACCACGTATGGGCGCAAGTTATTTTTATGTCAAGCTTTTGACGCCCGTCATCTCTAACCTTAGTGAGTGTTAACTCCATTTAATATACCAATATTAAGACAATTTAGAAAGCTTTTGTGTATAAAAGTTGCGCAATAATAGGTGGCAGCACACTTAGGTCAGCTTTTGTCACTAAGATA
>JANQMK010000164.1 GCA_028280085.1 Pseudomonadales bacterium | reverse complement strand
TTTAAGTCCAGCTCGCATTGCCATGTCAGCAAAGCTTTCTAGCGTGTACTTATAAGAATTTTCTGTATGAATGGTTTCGCCCGCAGTGAAATGCACGATGTCATTTTGGCATTTCACTGACTGTGTGGTGTCGCTGACTAAGTGCATTTCGACGCGGCAATCTTCTTTATTATAAAAAGCGTGGTGTGTGAAAGCCTCAGGGTCGAACTCTGCATCCAGTAATCGATTGATATGCGACAGTACGTTGAGATTGAAATCTGCGGTGACCCCACGGCTGTCATTGTAAGCGGCATGCAATCGTTTTTCGCATTTATGTAGGTCGACACCGATTAGTGCTCCCCCGGTATCTTCCATCCAGCCACTGAGTCGCTCTAATTGTGCTACCGCTTTTTCTGGCTCAAGATTACCAATCGTCGAGCCGGGGTAAAAGATGAGTCGTTTACCACTAGGTAAGCTATTGGGCAGTTTCCAATTATGCACGAAATCAGCGCAGATAGCGTGTACCTGTAACCAGGGGTATTCACGCACCAAGGTTGTGGCGGCTTCAAATAAAAACTCAGCGGAGATGTCTAACGGAACATAGCACTTTGGTTGCAACGCATTAAGCAACAATCTTATCTTTTCGCTAGTGCCGCTACCTGGTTCTATCAGGACACAGTTTTTACCACAGTAATCTGCAATTTCTTCGCTGTTATCTTGCAAGATAGCCATTTCGGTGCGGGTGGGATAGTACTCATCAAGTCGCGTAATTTCGTCAAATAATTCGGAACCTTTTGCGTCATAGAAAAATTTGGCATTGATAAATTTTTGTTTTTGCTTGAGACCACGCAGCAATTCGGAGCGGCAATCACCTTCGCTAGGGTGTTGATTGTCAAATTTTAGGTTGTTAAGCTTGGCTAATGTGTCCGTCATATGCCGCGGTCCCCAGGGTTAAGGCTTGAAAGAGTTTGTCATTTGGCAAGTCGAATGCCGCTGAATTGCCACCGATCATGTGGATAAAAAAAGTTTCTGTAGCTAGGTCGTAGATGTTCGTGTTTGGAAACACAAGAGCCGCCTCGCAGCACCCATTGATTAGCCATGAACTTACCATTATATTCGCCAATAGCACCCTTGGCAGGTTGATAGCCGGGGTAGGGGGCGTAGGCCGTTTGAGTCCATTGCCAGCACTCGCCATAGAGTTGCGTTATCTCATTATTATCTCTTACTTCAGAATCCATTGCTTGACGATGCAACTGTGTCGACTGTGTTGCTGAAAAAGCCGGTTGCGGGTGGTAAATGGCATTGTCGACACCTGAACAGGTTACCGGTATTTCCGAAGCGGCAATTTCCCACTCGGCTTCCGAAGGTAAGCGGGCGTTTGACCAGCGGGCAAACGCGTCAGCTTCATAACCGCTGACGTGACAGACTGGCGTGGTGTCACAACGCCGTTGCATTCCATGCAGCGTAAACTCCATTGGCTGGCCGTCGATGTTATGCCAGTATAAAGGAGCCGTCTGTGATCGGGTTTGGATATCGACCCAGCCGTCGGCTAGCCATAACTCGGAGTGTTGGTAACCACCATCATCGATAAACTCTTGGTATTCACCATTGGTAATTAAACGATTGGATAGGCAGAAAGGTTCTAGGTATGTTTTGTGCCTGGGCAGTTCGTTGTCAAATGCAAATGTGCGATTCTCATCGCCACCGTTAAAACCAATTTCTACCAAGCCGCCTTCATAAGCTATCCATTGCAATTTAGCGGTTTCAACAGACGGTGGTGATTCCTCTAGCATAGAAAATGTGGGGAAAAGTGGGTTAACTGATAATGAATACTTGATATCAGTAAAAAACAACTCCTGATGCTGTTGTTCATGAGCTATGCCGAGTGTGCAGCGAAAGAGAATAGTGTCACGTTGAGGATGATGCTGATCGTGCAGTAAAGTCTCCATGGCTGCATCAATACGAGAGCGATAGTCAATAACCTCTTCGAGGGTTGGGCGCGATAACAAGCCTCGTTGCGGTCGAGGAAACTGCTTGCCAACGCCGTTGTAGTAGGAATTGAAAAGTATGGCATAGGCTGGATTAACCGGACGATAGTTTGTTACAAACGGACTCAGTATAAAGGTTTCATAAAACCAAGTAGTATGGGCCAGATGCCATTTGGGTGGGCTAGCAAAAGCGGCTGCCTGGAGGCAGTAATCTTCAATGGCAAGGTATTCGCAGAAATCGATAGATTGTTGCCGCGTTACACGAAAACGCTCGATAAGAGCATCACTCATAGGTCTTTATCGCCTGTACTGTTTGGTAATTATTGTCGGGGTTTCGTTGCGTTAGAATCTGCTTTTTTTGTCGTTCTGCTGTCGTTATTGTTTTCCTTAATATGACCGCCTACCATAACGTTACCTGCCTTCAGTTGGCTGAATAGCAGGCCACCAGCAGGAGAACATTGATAAGCGATCAGATCTTCTATTCCGCAGACTTGTTGCCAATATTCGGCCAATACGCGCATAGCTGAGCCGGTAGCCGCATCTTCAGCGACGCCGTATTGGGGGGCGAAGTAACGAAAAGTTATATTTTCGTCAAAGCGTGTTGCGTTTTTATGACTTGCAGCGGTAACGATCAAGGCCCTATTCGTATCCTTTTGCACCGTAATGGCCGGCACTGGTAACGACTCAAGTGGATAACCTTTAGGCCATCGCAATATTATGTAGCCATTATCAGGGCCTACGATTGCGGCCTGTTCGGGTTTGTTAGAAAAATGGTTAAGTGTCCAATCGGGTACGGGTATAGTCTGTGCTTTATTGAGTGATGTTTTGGTACTCGATGCATCACTAAAACGGGAAAACACTAACCAGTACAACCCCTTACTCCGCAGACAATTTACCGTACTGCCGTTCATGTTCAGTATTACACTATTCTCTAACGAAGAATGCAATAACCTATAGCCGCAAGCCAGGAGTCCATGTCCACAGCAGTTGATCGGTAAACCGGCATTTGTCCAACACTGAACAAGGGTGGCTTGGGGTTTATGCCAAAAGCCACACTGAGTTGTCATGTGTTTGTCCGGCGGCATTTCGGCCGTTGGATGACTGAGAGCATGCACTATGCACCGGTTACCTTTAACCTTGGCATCATCGCTAACAAATAGCTGTAGGTCCCAGGGAGAGGAGAGATGGCTGGTGGGGGCGGCATTCATCTGGTTATTGTGGGGGCTAGCAAGGTGAGTGTCCAGACAATTTTTCTAGATATTTTTTTAGGTAATTTTGCGGTATGAAGATTTACGGTGATGGGTTAGCTCCCTCATACTGTTATTATTTGCTGTTGTGCGGACGTGGGTTGTAAAATATAAAATCAATCAAGCCATAAAACTAATAACATGTCATAAAACTAATAAAAGTAGTTGTATCTTGCTGTTAACATGTGTGTTCCATATTCTGTTTTGTTTATTCCCGGTGCTTGATGTTTCGCTAGGGTATCGGTAGGCTCGTCGTGGTATTGAGTTTATCAAGCCTATGTTGCCCGGTATTTTCTAGTAACAAATGATGAGTAATTGGGGGTAGGGGAAGATTTATGGCATTCCTCATTCCCATGCATACATTCATGGATTGGAAGTATTCATGCAGGGTATACCTGCTGTGGGCGGAATGTTAGTTTTTTTAACGCCGACCTTGATCAATGTCTTAGTTGGCTTGTTGTTGGGAGCCTTGGTTTTATTGGTGGTGACACCCATCAGTAAAGTACTTAAGAAAGACTGACGTCTATCTTATTGTTACTGTTATTACCTAGTGGTTATGGTGGTGGAGTGAACCTGTAAGTTTAAGGCCATTGCATGTTTACAGTGACTTGCTAATAGACGGTTATCTAATGTCAGGCGCGAGCCATCGCAATCAATTGTTGCCGTACGGCCACAGAATCTGCTGCTAGGTCTGGGAAAGCAATTCTTGAAACCTTTTCACCCACTCGAATATGACATCCCTGACAATCAATCCCTACCAGTACAGCCGATTGATCTTCTAATGGAATAGCATAGTCATTACAATATTTGTGAATTGCGTCGGCATGATCATCGTTCATATGGGTAACCATCCCATGTTCTTCCGAACCATCAAATGGATGCTGTAATAAGAGATCATCAGCAGCTATCCAATGAATTTTACCGAACCCTCCGATATAGCGAGCTCTCACGGTATGAAGACGATAGAATTCAAAGTTATGTTGCAAATGGTATTCTCTCGCGGGCGGAAAGAAACGGTAGTAGCGTTCCCTTGTATCATTATCTTCAGGTTCGACTTTCTTTGCCTCTGACAACAAAGTAAGTCGCGCTGCCGTGTGTATATCGTCGACTTCACCTTCAGTGACAATCAATGAAACCTTGTTATCGGCTTCAATATTCTTGGTATGTTGAGCAATACTACTAATGAGAATAACGGCGTAACCTTCGCTGTCTAAGCAATAGGGGGCAACCGAACCGAAAGGAAAACCGGGCATATCAATAGAGTGTGTTGACAGTACGCCATGGTACTCGCTCAGTAATAGGGCCTTTGCTTCGGCCGCAACGGGCTTTTCGGGCATAAACAGACTCATGAAAAACAGTAGTAGATAACATTATTGTAGAATAATAAGCCACTGAATCAATGTACACCTAGCCAAATTTGATACTTGCAGTCGTTGAATTTAGAGTAAATTCTAGACAGTTATTTAGGTGGTCAAAAGGTATAACCAACGATGATATCACTGTTGGTTATCGTTGATATTTGATCAAATAGCAGTGAACTAACAGCTAAGCTGGATCGAATATAGTTACTTTGTGCTTTTCAAAAACAGAAAAAGAATAGGATATGTGTTCTTTGCATTCAGCGTTAGTGAATATCGGGTTTGGATTGTTTGTTTAGCTGTCGTTTATTTTTGATTATATATTGTTCTTTTTGTTTGCATGGTGAACTGTTCAATAAAAAATAATATTAATAAACCAAAAATATAACTAAAGTCCTAGTTTATTATATGGCCAGACAGTATATAATCACTGTCCAGCCGTTTGACTATTAAAGAGACATAATGTCGTCTCGTATAACTCTGGTCATTTATAGCGGTCGTTTTGAGAGATTTTCGAGAGTTTGCCAGTTAGGCATGTTTAAGATCAATTCGATGAATTGTTAAGTTGTGAGTAGTAAATGATGGGACGAATTTTTTTAGTATTATCCTTAATAATTTTTTCTAACTATTCTATGGCAGTTGTTTTGTCATTTGATGACAGAGCTCCAGGAATTATATCTGATGCCTATGGCGGGCTTGATTGGCATGGGTTCTCTTTATACCCCTTAAATACTTGCAGTGGTGGGTATTGCAATCAAGGCTCATCAGGTACTTGGTTCGCGTTCAACATCGATGGCGCGCCATCGTCTATTTCTGGCGACCCATTTGATTTTAGCGGTGGCTTTTTTGGCGGTGCATATAGAGATGGACTTCAGATTAATGTCAAAGGTCTGGTACCTGACGGCGTTAAATATGAGAAGACAATAGTTGTTGGTACCGATGAGTCTAAGTGGATTGATTTTTCTTTTTCCGGAATTAACGAATTACAATTCACGTCTTTTGGTGGGGTAGATGCAGGTTTTGGTGGTGCTGGCACTCATTTTACATTGGACGACTTTACCTTTAATTTTTTGGTGTCATCAATACCGGAACCTTCATCGCTGGCAGTTCTTTTATTGGGGCTTGCATTCGTAGCTGGTGCAAACAGGCGTTTGAGAAGAAAACCGTAAAGCGTTTGTTAACAGCAATGCGTTTATGATGTTGTAGTAATTGACGCTATTGCTGTTTTCCTCCCAATTGGTCACGTTATTTTTGCCTGTTGGTGTAGATTTTACGTTAGCATGGCTTTTTTAGCATGTTACTGCTTTTTTAGTTGAGCATCGCTTTAAAGTGATACCTACCGGGAAGCGCCCTCAATATGATGTCATAAGTTTAAGTAACTGTATTTCTATAATCTATCGCTATATGTGGTTCCGTGTTTAACGGTTATTCTACTATCAGGCCAAACGCTTGATTTAGACTAGACTCTTAAGAAATAACACAACTGCATAATGATAGATGTTTCATTTTCAGAAAGATTACCGTTCGATTCCGTCAGGCATCAATTTATTTTTTGTTGCAGCGTTTCAGTCATTTTTTGCTGTTGTCATTTCCGCTTTACTATTCCCATCGGCTGCCGCATTGGTTTCGGTTTTTTTAGTTTCATTTGGCTTGTTAACTACGTTCGATGTCATATTAGATGAGAATAAAGAAGCCATATGGGTTAAAAAACTTAACCCAGTGAATGCCAATACTAAAACGGCATTGCAGTTTCTTGCTATTTTTTTAGGTATTTTCATCGTCTATTTTTTATTGGTAACCTATTTACCGAAAGACGTCTCAAAACTACAGTTTGCTAAACAGCTCGAGGGCGCACCAACCAGCTTTGATGTGGGACGATTTTCCGATATATCAACGATATTGATAAACAATATTACTGTACTGTATTTGTTCCTATTTTTTTCCATTTGTTATCGGGCAGGTGCTGTTTTTGTCATAGCTTGGAATGCGTCAGTCTGGGGAGCGACATTTGGCTATATCCACCACAGTTGGGAAGTCAGTTCTTTCTCGACGCTGGTGTTTAGTCAAATCAAGTTGGCAGTGGCTATTTTGCCGCATCTTATTGCTGAGGCATCAGGTTATATTCTGGCAGCAATGGCGGGATTGTTTATAGCGAAAGGATTTAACAAATATAGCTTTTCAAGCGATTCTTTTAACCAAGTATTGCGGGCTTGTCTTTTTTTACTGATTGCAGCGTCTCTTTTGGTTATCTTCGGTGCTGTGCTTGAGTCCAATTATGCCTCTTTTATAATAAGCAGACTGTTTGATTAGACTGTTGTGTTCTGTTGTCTGCCACAAGGTGTGTTTTAGTCCATAAGAAACAGTAGAAGTGGTTGGTATCGCCTCGTGTATAACATTAATAAATCTGGTTAATATATTGAATTTAAAAATTTTTGTATAGTATTGTGTTGACTCATTGAAACGGTAGTTATTGACGTGTGGAGTGTCAGAAACTTCACATTAATTGTGTAAAAAAAAGAACAATTTGCTAGAGTTAAACTGTAAAACTTAATCCATTTGAGGTTCTCACCATAAAGAACTTATTGGTAGCAGGCTTACTCGTTATTGTCGGTATTATTGGCGTTGGCTTGGTTTGGGTGCAGCAACAAGATCCCACAGGCATGGCTGGTGGTGTGGGTGATTTGGCGGAAGTGGATGAACTAGACGGTGGTGATGAACTAGGGCTGCGTAGCGAGATTGAACAGTACGGTGAATGGAATACTGTTAGTGTGTCGCAAACCGGTACTGATCTTAGCGCGTCAATCTACCAGGATGGGAAATACAATGAAGCCACAATCCACCAAACTGGAGAAGATAATGTGCTTTCTGTTCACCAAGAAGGTGAACGCCATCTGGCAATGCTAACTCAGTCAGGACAGTCAAATAATGCCGGTATTGAGCAGTATGGTGAGCAGAATTATGCAGTCTTAACGCAAGCTGGTTATTCAAATGAAGCGATGATAACGCAGGACGGAGTTGCTAACTCCGCTACCGTTGAACAGGCGGGTGAATACAATATTGCGGCAGTGACTCAGCAAGGCAATAATAACACCGCCGAGATTATTCAGCTGGGTAACAACGGAAGAGCCGGGATAAACCAGTATGGTAACAATCTGAACGCATCAATTGTGCAGGGCCTTTAGCAGGCTTTAAAGTATCTTTCTTGGCGGTTGTATTGGCGCTGCGATACCAATAAAAAGCACTACTAAAAAGAACAAAAGATAGTTATCACGCCTAGCCAGTACTAGATTACTTGTATCACAGGGTTTCTCTTGCCAGTTCAGCTGCGATCAGCATATCGATCTTACCCCAACCGAAAATGGGGTGTTTTTCGCCAGATTCGCGGTAAAAATTAGAGGACTTGACCAATATATCCATAACTTCATCGCGATTTAGCGAAGGGTTAATGGACCACAGTAAAGCAATCATACCCGCTACGGTCGACGTACTTTCTGATGATGCTGGTATACCATCAGTAACGAAATCATTTTCGGGCCCGCCATGTGAAATGAATATGCCAGAAAATCTGCCCAGTTTAAATTCACCGTTAGACAACTCTGTATCTTGTATACCAGTCGCGCTGATAGTGGTGGGTAGATTCGCGGGAAATCCGACACCAATTAGTTGCCAAATACCCGGCAGAGAGCTACCGGCAGCAGCGACGGCAATTTTATTTTGGCCAATAAAGTAATCAATCGCGCGTTTCATTTCATGGTGGACAAAAATACTGCCAAAAGACAAACTCGCAATACGAATTGTGTCATCATCAGCCATTGCCATGAGTGCCTCAATTACTGCTCGGTATTGGATGCGTGAAATTATGGCGGGAAATGGCAGTACCCTTGCACTGTTCATGTTGATATGAGGCGCAATGTGATAGATCTGAATAATTTGCCGCGTGCCATGGCGAAACATTAACGGGAGTAGTGCAGGTACACCAAAAAAATCATAGAGTTGAGGGTGGGGGCCATCGTTATCTATGAAGGGACGAATGATGGGGCGAAAATAGCCCTCAAATTTAAAAAAACCGTCTCCTTGCTCGAAGTATTCTACTTCGTCCGGTGTAACGCCGTTATCAAGTACGGCGACTCCGATGCTATTACTGCCAAAATACTGATATTGATTGTAAACCTGGTGTAAGTTATGACGTATAAAGAAATTTGCAGTGACCGGATCAAATGTTTTAACGAATTCATCATAGCTCATGCCACTGGTTTCAGGGTCATAAAGTCCTGGGTTAAACTGGCTTAATTGATTGTCATTAATAGAGTCTTTAATATCTGTGTCGATAATAACAGTGTCTTTACTACTGATAGCATCACTTTTAATACCGTCAACGTTGGCTGAATTACCAGTTGTGCTCAGGCAAGTGCCGGTATTCGCAACAGACTGTTGACTGAGGGCTTGACGTGTTACACGGTGGGAATCAATCTGATACTCAATATCGATGAAATCGACTAGACTCAGCCCTCTAATCGCCATCAAATAAGTGCAATCATGCAATAAAATCCGTAGTGTGCCCAATCGTTCGTTCTGTGAAGAAAATTCAACCCCGCCATTAGTGAGCAGTTCGATGTCATTTTTCAGTTCCGTTAATGGGTAAACTAAATTCTTGTCTTGGATTACTGCGCGGGTACCGATGGTAATGAACCCGGGGGTATGCTGCAAAGCTTGGCAGACGAGTGCGCTGTCGGCTTCATTCCAGTCAAATAACTGACGGTGTTGAGTGACCCGGTTGTGAATGTGTTGAGTAATGTGTGAGGAAGAAGGCATTTGAAAGGACGGTGAAGATAACTGCTTGCTTTCGGCTGTGTGCTCTGCACTGTTTGCTGTTTTCTGATGGCACGGGCTGTTTTCTGATGGTATTACTTGTCTGGCTCCTTCTATTTGTTCAAGCGGTTGCGGTAGTGAATCCAAGGATTGGGATGGATTGTTAGCGCTGTGTTGGTCGCTTGTCGCAGTATGCTGACTGTCACTACAGGCAACTAGGCTGATTATGACGAGGGGAAATACCATACCAATAAGATACTTTATCATACTAACTTCTCGTTGGTTTGAAGCGGATTATAATTTTTCTATCAATGTGTACAGCAGTTTGATTGTGGCAGAAAAGTGTATGACTAAGTAGTCAGGCATTCATAGAATGAGTTATTACTGGGTTCCGGCTCAAGAGAATGCCACTATTGCTGTACCTAAAGTTATACACAAAAAACATGGCTAAAATCAGTATCAATTGGTTGTTTGAATTAGCAACCTACAAGCTTTCACTGGCGCTATGGTCAACTATTTTGCTTGTGTACTGATGGAACGAGATCATAACATATCCAGTCTCGTGAGGTTAATATTTTTTGTCCAAACAAGTACTGACAGTCGTGTCTTGAAAAATACAGTGGAGCGGGGCGAGAAACTAACTAATGGGTTTTAGCTACTGTTTCTGGCTTCTCTTTATCGAACAATATTAATAGCCCTGGCAGCAATAAAAAGTCGATGAATAGAGCTGCAACTATGGTGATAGACAACATTAAGCCCATTGACCAGGTCGGTGTGAAATGGGAAAACGCCAGTAATAGAAACCCCAGTGTTAACACGATTGATGTTATTACCATAGCAACGCCCACTGTGCTAAATGCGTAACGAATTGCTTGGTAAACACCTTTGTTTTTATCGGTTCTCGCGACTTGATATTTCGATAGAAAGTGAACTGTGTCATCTACGACTAGGCCCAAACTCATGGTACCTACTATGCTAACAGCCAAGTCAATTTTGCCAACAAATAAGCCCCATATGCCATAAGCCACCGCAGCGGGAAAGAGGTTTGGTACCAATGAGATCAAGCCCAACTTTACTGATTTTAATACCAACATAAGTAAAACGGAGATAAGCGCCAGTGCGAGCGCTGTACCTTTTACTAGACTGACCACATTGTTATAGGTGATATGAGCAAATACCATATCGAGGCCGCTACCATTTGGTATTTCTATATTGGGACAATTAATGGCGATCCAATCAAGTACTTGACGATTGAATGCAATAAGTTCCCGATCAGACATCTTGTATAAGAAGACCCTTGTTCTGGTTGAACTTTTGTCAAAATCAACTTGTTCCTCTATACCCATGCCATAAGATAGGGACATCTCGTAGATTAAAATACTCTGGGCTAATAGTTCCTTATCGTCAGGAATGTTAAAGTAAGCCTCATCATTGTTATGTAAGGATCGATTAAGGTTTTTTACACGATCAGAGAACGAACTTACTTCACCAACTTTGGGTTGTTGTCTTAACCATGTTGTCAGTTTGTCTAAATCCTTCATGTAGCCGGGTTCGAGAATGCCGTTATCTGTTTTGCTAATGATTTGATAATCAATATAGTGTACTCCGAAAGCTCTGTTTTCTAAGACATCTAACACCTTTTTTATCTCAAAAGTGTCATCGTAGTACTCGTCCCAACTGTCTTCCAATTTATTTTCGAATAGTGGCAGAAAGAGTAGCAGTGAAGGTAGTAACACCACTATCATCAACGAACGGTAATGTTTAATGACCCAATTGCTTAAGCCTTCCATCAGCGCAAAGTGCCAATGATGACTCGGAGTTCGTCCATCTCGTTTCGACTTTGCGGGAATGAGATAGAGCATAGCTGGTAACACCGTAATGGAAAAAACAAACGCCGTCATAGTAGCAAAAGCAACGATGTTACCTAAATGTCGATAAGGTGGTGATTCAGAAAAGTTTAGGCACATTAAACCTATGGCCGTCGTTAAGCTGGTAATGAATATTGGCCTGAGATTTATTCTGAGCGCATTTTCAATAGCGGCAGGTTTTTCTTTACCTTCGCTGAGTTCGTGGTAATAAGAAATTAGCAAGTGCATACAATCGGCAACAGCAATAATCATTATCATGCTAGGGGCAGATGAGACAGCTGGTGAGAGTGTTATGCCTAGCCAGGCAATGCTGCCGAACACGGTAATGTTACATAAGCCAATGATAGTTATGGTGAGTAGTGTTCCGGATAATGATCTGGTCAGGAGCAACATTGCCATGAATATCAGCGTGAATGAGGCGGGCACCAGTTTGGTCAAGTCCATTTTTAGTGCATCGACAACAGAATGATTTATCGTGGTAGAACCAGATAGCAGAAGGTCGACATTGTGTTGCAAAGAAGGTTCTAATTGGGCCAAGAGTGATCGAGAATAACTAACCACTTCATTACTGGCGATGTGGTTGTTGTTCGGCAACGTTAGCGCGACTTCAATTAGAGTAACGCTGCCATCTGCTGAAAGAAGTTGTTTGGCTAAGACATCATTAAGAGCGGTTTTCTTTATAGCTGTCACTTTTTCAGAGCTAAGCACGGTACCTGGTGGGACGAGTTCTTCGGCTAACAGCTCATCATTTTTAGAGTATGTGATGAGAAAATTAGTAATCGAGTTAACACGACGCGAGTAGGGTGTTTGCCATGCTTTTTCAGTAATCTGTTGGATTAATTCCAAGGTTTCTTTGGTGAAAATATCACCGCTTTTGGCCGCCACTATAAATATGACTGAATCTTGTTTATTAAAACGATGCTCGAGCGCCTCAAATGCTTTCATTTGAGGGTTATCTTCACTGAAGTAAACACGGAAACCGGAATTAAACTCAGTCCGGGGTATGGCTGTTCCTAGGACTGTGACGATAGCTATTGCACAGAATATTACCCAAAGAGATTTTTCTTTAGTCCACTTAAATAACAAATCCATAGGGTAGGTAGCTCACCACAATTGCTTATTTATTTTCTTGGTAATGCTTTGGTATCAATGACTGCATTTAATAATGCGTATCATCTATAGTGCTAGATGCCTATGTGTTTTCTTGCGCATTTACAGTATCAGGTTATCACAATTACACATTATCAACTGAACTGTTCACTAAGTGATATAAATGCAGTGCACATGATACGCTAATTGCTCTTGGGTTGGTATCTTTCGTTACCTGGTGTTTTTTTGTTGTTGACTTGACTAATGTACTAGTGGGCGTTGAATCTAGTGACGCCTAGGGTTGCTCATTTTGACTGTTAAGTCACGCTGTGATTAGAACTAATAGCCATAGCTAAAGGAATGTAAGTGAATAGAAGAACAAAGCCCACGGTAATGAGCTAAAGGGTCAAAGCCTTAGAATTTGGTAAATTTAAGCATTAAGTATCATTATTTGGTTTGCAAAAGCGTTTGTTGATGTATGGCAGGTTTGTATTAATCGCTTTGCTTGGCAACGGAGTTGGATAATGGCTGAAAGGTTTGAACAGTTAGAGGAAAAGCATGTTGAATTTATCCGAGATCAGCATATTTTCTTTATCGGTACAGCGGGTAAAGAAGGCTTTATCAATGTCTCGCCTAAAGGGATGGATAGCTTTCGGATTATCGATCGCACTAGGGTGGTTTGGTTGAATTTAACCGGTAGTGGAAACGAAACAGCTGCACATGTGCTGGAAAATGGTCGAATGACAGTTATGTTTTGCTCTTTTAAGAAACAACCGTTGATACTGCGGTTATATGGCAAAGCCAAGGCGGTTCATCCGCGAGATAATGAATGGGCAGCTTTCGAGGCTCTGTTTCCACGTTATACGGGGGCACGACAGTTTTTTGTGCTTGATTTAGAGCTTGTGCAAACCTCATGTGGATATGCTGTACCATTCTATGAGTTGGTTGGTGACAGGTCTACGCTCAGCAATTGGGCTGATAAAAAAGGTCGTAGTGGGGTTGAGGAATATTGGAAACAGAAAAATACGAAAAGCTTGAATGATGGAGAAACCGGTATATTAGATGATGGGTAGTAATCGTAATTGTTGGAATAAACAATGCCAGTTTGTGGTACTCAGGTTGCAATGATGCATCTTTTGTTTTCTATGTAGTGATATTCCTCTATAGGCTATGCAAAAAGAAATTTAGTGTACGTATTTGTCCCTGTACTGTGTTTTGCACATTAAGAACATTTGTTTTTATATGAGGCGCTTTATATTCATAATAAGTAGAGTGTTAGGAAAAACCAACTTGTAATAGATTGAAAAATAAACTAAATCATTTTTCTTGCGACTTTTGTACTCAATATAACTGTTTGCTATTGGAATCAAGTAATTTCTCTCATTATTCTTTAATGATGTGAATGTGGTGCCTTGTTAATATTTTGTGACGTAGCATAGGTTTCGAGGTGTAAGACGCATCACAATTAATTTAATCCACTTATTGGGTTTTTTAATATGTCCGCAGATATGGTAATCATTGCTTCCAGCGCTGCTGTACTCGTTGGCGTTGGAGCTTCAGCAACGTATTTTGCTCATAGTGGTATTATTGGTTTTGGAACGGGTATGGAGGACGTCCAGGTAGAAGAGTTCGTGTTTGATCGCCCTAAGTTGGGAGAAAATTCGGGTTTTCGCATTTATACTATGGCTGATGCCACCTTTATCTGTCGACAGAGAATGAAGCAAGAAGCAGGCGACGGACTAGTAAGGTATCGCTATGACGAGCTGCAGAGCGGATATGACCAGCAGCTTGAACAGTATAATGTGGTTTATGACGTCTATTTTAAGTCTGATAAATTTACCCAAACCGGTAAGCCGGAGCGTTTAAAATCTGCTTTTTCTTGTGTCACGTCAAAGAAAGACAATATGATAATTAGTCATGAAATGACTGCTCCACTCTTAGTTCAGAGCTAACATCACCGCTATTGTTAGCCCTATCGTTTAGCCTATCTTCGCAACTCTACGTTAACGATTATAAAGTGAAACCTATTATCTTCTAGGGTTTAGATTCATTAAGGTCTGCGATGAATTCTGAGTAGCCCTGAACGGCTAGCTTTTCAGTGGGTATAAACTTGAGCGCGGCAGAGTTAATGCAGTAACGTTTTCCTGTTGGTGCGGGGCCGTCGTTAAAGACATGCCCTAGATGTGAGTTAGCGAATAGACTGCGCACTTCAGTGCGGGGATAAAGTAGCTTAAAGTCAGTTTTTTCAACAATATGTTTGCTGACTAAAGGTCGGGTAAAACTCGGCCAGCCGGTACCTGAATCATATTTATCTTTTGATGAAAACAACGGTTCTCCGCTAACGATATCAACGTAAATGCCACTGCGTTTTTCATTCCAATACAAATTATCAAACGGCCTTTCTGTACCATCCTGCTGAGTAACGCGATACTGGAGAGGCGTCAGCCGACTTTTAATGACTTCATTAGACGGCCGGGTATATGACGATGTATTTTCTGAGTCTTTATTAGAGTTATCGTCTGTTGTACTGTCATTTGAATCGCGTTGTGCGGTTTTTTCGAAAGCCATCTCATCTCCCCAAATCTTTGCCAGATACTGATTACGCCCTGAATTCTTGCGGTAAAATGTATAACGTATAGGGTTGCGTTTATAATAATTTTGATGATAATCTTCCGCGGGATAAAAGCGACTAAAATTGACGATCTGAGTTTTGATGTCATCGTTATAACGGCCTGAATTAGCAAGCTTTGTCCTTGATTTCTCGGCTAATGCTTTTTGTTCTGCACTATGTACGAAGATAACCGGGCGGTATTGTTCGCCGCGATCAACAAATTGTCCGCCATCATCGGTTGGATTGATATGACGCCAATAGGCTTCTAATAAATGTTCATAGCTTACGATATCGGGATCGTAATAAATTTGGACGGCTTCAACATGGTTTGTTAAGCCGGCGGAGACTTGTTTGTAGTTAGCATCTTCTGCTAAGCCACCGCTGTAACCCGATATGGCTTCTGCCACACCTGTTATCTTTTCAAAATCTGCCTCTGTACACCAAAAGCAGCCACCGGCAAAGGTCGCGACAGCTTTACCGACTAGGTTCGCATTGCTTGTATCAGCTGATTTAACAGTCTGATTACACCCCGTAAGAATAAATGACAAGAGAATAAGTGCACGAAGGAGGATTATCATCATATTGCCCTCAGGGATCACATTATGTTGTCGGCGCTAAGCCAAATAGTACCTACATACTGTATTGAGCTAAGAATAGCCGTGTTGTTTCATGTAAAACAATGGCAAATCTATAATTTTATGGAATTATGATATCCTGTGATAGTTTTGTTATAAATTTGTGAGAGCAGTGATATATAGTGGTTAGCCTAATGCTGTTTTAGCCTAACACACTCAAAGAACGGCAAAAAAGAGAGATCTATAGCAAAAAGAGACATTTAAATTGTACTACTTTCGCATTATCATCGCTCCTACTTGGTTGCCAGTCATTTTACCGCTGCTATCAGCGCGTTTACAACTGTTGATATTGGAATATACAATTTTGCCTGATGTGTCTATTTTACACCATCCGGCTCAAAAACATGTTACGGTAAAACACTTAGTTACGCCTCTTAGCGGTAATTATTACCCAACTATTTAAATTGGGCGGTAGCTGGTAGGGCTTAAGGTTAACCGGACATAGTTAATGGTAAATAGTTAATGGTAAATAGATAATGGTTAGTAGTTATAGTAGTTAATAGTTGTGAGTTGTCAGTCAGGTGCCTGAATATGCTTTTAAGATGTAATCTACTTTGTATTAGCGTCGAGAGTTCACCGTATTGCTATACATAATATTGTTTTTTTGTGCACTACCTTTTTGTTTATATCTAGAAGGACTATGCAATGCCGAGCCGAATATTAGTTATCGAAGATGATACGGATATCAATAATCTTGTTACCATGAATTTGCGCGATATGAATTATGATGTTGAAAGCTGTGATAGTGGCGGAAAAGGGTACGAATTAGTTGTTAATGGCGATTTCCAACTTATTGTTTTAGATATTATGTTACCGGAAATGGATGGTATAGAGCTGTGTCGAAAGCTACGTGCTGAAAACAATGTGACACCTATATTGATGTTAACGGCTAAAGACTCTGAAGCAGATCGCGTTGTTGGCTTAGAGATGGGGGCTGACGACTACCTTACCAAACCATTTAGTGTGCGTGAGTTACAGGCTAGAGTGAAGGCGATGTTACGTAGAGTGGAATTGTTAACTCAATCTTCTAAGCAAGAACATGATGTCCTAGAATTTGATGAGCTTGCC
>JANQMK010000132.1 GCA_028280085.1 Pseudomonadales bacterium | reverse complement strand
CGTGGTGGAACAGTACCAACGTATCGATGGTTTGGTTAACAATGCAGGTGGCCAATTCCCGTCTAATTTGGCTGATATTAGCCTGAAAGGATGGGAAGCTGTGTTGCAAACTAATCTTACCGGTGGTTTTTTAATGGCGCGAGAAGTTTACAATCAAAGTATGAAACAACATGGCGGTGCCATCGTTAATATGCTTGCCGATATGTGGGGAGGCATGCCCGGCATGGGACACTCAGGCGCTGCACGTGCTGGCATGGATAATCTGACTAAAACGGCAGCCTATGAATGGGCTGCATCGGGGGTACGAGTCAATGCGGTAGCGCCCGGTTGGATTATTTCTAGCGGTATGGATTCTTATCCCCCTGAGCTCCTACCTGTAATACAATCATTGCAACATGCTATCCCGCAGCAACGTATGGGCCGAGAAGCCGAGGTGAGTTCGGCTATCTGTTATTTGTTGTCTGAGGGTGCGGCATTTGTCAATGGCACAACCGTGCGGATTGATGGTGCCGCATCGCTAGGTAACAGGGTTTATCCGCTGGCAGACCATGACAACAAACAACACTACGATGGTTTTCATCGTGAGCATCTACCTGACATAGCAAAAAATCTGACATAGCGAAAAAAGTCGCTTTAGCTTAATGAGGCCAAGCCATGATATTGACACAAGAACATGAAGCGCTAAAACGGACCGTCATAGATTTTATTGAAAAGGAAATTAACCCCTATGTAGATGAATGGGAAGAACAAGGCATTTTTCCCATGCATGACGTCATAAAAAAGATGGGTCAGTTAGGCTTGCTCGGTGTAGATAAACAGTCGCAATACGGTGGGCTTGGCTTAGATTACTCGTATGCAATGGTGCTAAATGAAGCCTTGGGACATATCAATTGTGGTGGCGTTGGTATGGCCGTAAATGTTCATACTTGTATGGCTACACCGGCACTGGCGCGTTTTGGCAGCGATGAATTGCGTGAAGAATTTTTAGTGCCGGCGATTCGTGGCGATACGGTTTCATCGATAGCGGTAAGTGAAGTGTCTGGTGGCTCAGATGTTGCTGCCATTAAGACAACGGCGGTGAAAAAGGACGGTGACTACATTATTAACGGCAGCAAGATGTGGATCACCAATAGTACTCAAGCTGATTGGTTGTGCTTGCTAGTGAATACTTCTGACGATAAGCCCCATGTCAACAAATCGCTAATTATTGTGCCAACTAACCTACCCGGCGTTAGCGTCGGTCCAAAGCTGGATAAATTGGGTATGCGTTCATCGGATACGGCGCAGGTGTTTTTAGATAATGTTTGTGTGCCGCAGCGCTACCGAATTGGTGAAGAAGGCCAAGGGTTTATTTATCAAATGATTCAATTCCAGGAGGAGCGATTGTCTGGTATTTCTAGTTTGGTTGCTTTAGAGAGAGCAATTCAACAGACGATTAGCTATTGTCAAGAACGCACAGCGTTTAACAAACCGTTGATTGATAACCAGGTGATTCATTTTAGGTTAGCTGAATTGCAAACTGAGATTGAAGCGTTGCGTTCACTGTTTTATCGCGCTGCAGAAAAGTATATTGCCGGTGATGATGTAACTTTATTGGCGTCGATGGCAAAACTAAAGATTGGCCGCTTGAGCCGCGAAGTGGCCGATAGCTGTTTACAGTATTGGGGGGGCATGGGGTTTATGTGGGACAATCCCATATCACGCCTTTACCGTGATGGTCGTTTAATTTCTATTGGCGGGGGTGCCGATGAAGTAATGTTAGGGATTATTTGCAAATATATGGGTACGTTACCGAGCAAAAAGTAGTGAATGCGTATCTAGACCGCTTGCCTACTTACCCACTTAACATAACACACAGCTAGGGCACCTCCTCATTATTCAGAGGTGCCCTAGATAATTGCAGGCATAATTATCTAGCTGGCGTCTGATGTGGTAGCCTATCATAACGATAATAAAAAATTATTTTTTGGATGCGTTGCTTTTTCTCTCTATACTTATGCTGAACTAATAAAGTTAAGAAGCCTAAGGAACGAGATATGCCAGTTTATTACAACTTTTCTATAACTTTCGGCCTAGCTGTGCTCGTTCTCTTATTGTCTGCTTGCGATTTTTCAGACAGTTCTTTGGATTTTACTGGTACGGAGTTAGAGGACGCTGTAAATGAATTCATGCTAATGCAAGACGGTAGTACTATTACGTTAGGCATCCAAGGCAGCGGTTATTTTATATTAGATGATGCCGGTGAGGCAGCCTATACCCGAAATAGCAGGTTTAGTTTGGATGACCGAGGCTACTTGGTCGACCAACAAGGGCGAATACTACAGGGCAATATAGCTGATACAGAAGGTGAGATTATCGAAGGGGCTGCTGAAACGTTGCGTGTTTATCCAGAGAATGCCCAATTAGAGAATTTAGCAGTTGATGAGATGGGTTTTCTTCGCTTTACCCGCAATGAAGAGCAAGTAGTTATCGGTCGTTTACGCTTGGCGTCTTTCCCTGCACCAACATTTTTGGAAGAGATCGATGAAGGCGTATGGCAAGCAACCTCGGCATCGGGGGTTGCAAGTCAGGCATCGCCTACTACATCTGGATTGGGTGGAATTGCGACGGACACGGAAAGTTCCGTTATCGACCACCATTTATTATTAACTGCTACTGATGAAAACTACTTTGTGTTACAAGACGATAATAGAACCTACTATGCAGAGTCCATCGATTTAGTGATAAACAACGTTAGAAAATTGGTAACACCCGACCAAGATGTGGCTTTAAGTTTTTTCGATAATAGTGTAAATCAAATAACTGTCGATTCGCTTGAACCGATTGAATTGGTACCAGGTTCGTTGGCACCGAAAGAAACGACAGAGATAGAGTTGTCTTTGATAATTAATGCAGACAACCCATCATCGCAGTTGCCGTTTGAGCGAGAAAATCCGGCTTCCTATAACTATAAAGTTGATGTTCCGTTTTATGATTCATTAGGCAACGTTCAACAATTAGAAATTTATATTGCACAAGCTGATCTGGACTATGATATTTATTACTATCATGGTGATGCCTTATTAATGGCGACACCACTGCCTAATGATTTGGCCAATGGAGCTGCCTATACAGTTGGCCTGATTACACCTATTGATAGTAATGGCGATGCCAATGGCGCTCTTAGTGGCTTTATACGGGTGGTTGATCTAATTGAACAGCGCAGTGGGCAAGAAGATGTTACCGGTGTCACTGTGGATGGCTACGGCACGGCTCAAGATACGTTGTATTCGGTTGATGGACAGGGTTTTTTGACAATAAGTTATAGTAATGGCGTTGTCGTATCTTTGGGCCAATTGGCATTGGCCAGGTTTGATAACCCTGAAGCCTTAGTGGAGGAGGGTATTGGCCTATTTAGTGCAACAGAGGCAGCGGGTGAACCGATTTATGGCCGAGTAACAGATACTGGTTTTGGGCCAATATCACCAGACACCATTGGTCCGCGTTGAGTCTGTTGGGACCTGTTTTTAGCAACGTCTGTAGTAACGTTTATAGTAGCCTTTTATAGTAACTGTTTTATAGTAGCTTTTTTATAGTAACAGGGCATGACAATACGGCTATTGCCAATAAACGGTTATATATAAACTCGGTTTTCACCATTATCAACTTATATCTGCTCTGATCGACCGTGACAGATACCTGCATTTTAGCAATACTAATGGCGTGGTAATTACTAGCCGTGGTAAAAATATGATTGTCTATCAATAATATGTACTAGGGCACCCGCCCATTATTCAGGGGGGCTCTAGGTAATTTTCTAATTAGCTAAGATAATTTTCCCCATAAGTTGATTTTTGTCTAGTGATTCAAGTGGTTATTGCCACCTATCCAACGGTTACCGGGAGGATAATGGAGACCATAGTATTGATCTAGGTTTGATCCGGTTTTCCGAACATTATTACTTATATTTTGGCTTGAACTTCGCTCTAGGTGATAGTTTTTGAACTATATTATAAATAGGAAAAAACTAACTTTAGCACCAAAAAATTTAATAATAATGTCAATAATTTGTCAGGCAAATTTCATCACCAAGTGTGGTATTGAACATAACCGGTGTCGTGCCGCGTTCACGAGAGTGGTGTTGTTAGCGCTATGTCTAGCATATGCGTTGCCCCTGTTGGCTTCAAATAGCATGCCTAGTGGTATTGCTGCTGCCAATGTCGTCGAAACTAATGCCGGGGATGACCAGGTGAGCCTCAGCAACGCAATGGAGTTTGTTGCCGATAGCGATGGCCAGTTTGATATTAATGTATTACTGGAAAAATCTGATGCTATCGCCTGGCAAACGACAGGTAAAGAACTCAACCTAGGCTACGGTAATGATCCTTACTGGTTTCGTGTAGCGGTAAAAAATAATAGTTCGTCGACTGAAGAGCGATTCTTGGAATTGGCCTACGCGCTGCACAACGAAGTGGATTTTTATATAGTCAGTGATGGTAGGGTACGCCATCGTTATCTTATAGATAATATGAAACCTGCTGCTCTACGACCAGTTGATCATCGTTACTTTGTCATACCTGTCACTTTGACGCCCCACTCAACGACTGTATTCTTCGTACGAGTAAAAACTTCTGGCTCCATGAAGGTACCATTAACGCTCTGGAATAATCTTGCATTCAATGCTTACAACCAAGAAGCGAACCTGATGTTGGGTGGGTTATATGGCATTAGTTTTGTGATGGCGTTCTACAATTTTATGCTGTTTTTGTTTATTCGTGAAAAAAGCTATCTCTATTACGTCATTTATGTTTTTTGTTGGGCTACATTTCAGACGGCCTTAGAAGGAATTATGCAGCAGTATCTTTGGCCAGGTGGTGTAGGCTTTGTGAAACAATCTGTTCTGCTCGCCAGTTGCCTGGGCTTTTGGGGGGCCTGCTGTTTTGCGAGAAACTTTCTTGAGTTTGACCGTTATCCGTTGATAGACAAATTTTTGCAGTTCTTCACCGTTTTTTGCCTTGCATTGGTGCCAGCATGTTTCATCTTTCCTTACTCCATCATGATTCGGGTAGAAGCTGTGATGGTACTGTTTCTGAGTGTGTCCTTGGGTATTCTCGGTTATTGGGCGTGGTCTCAAGGGATTGCTCAAGCTAAATTGTTTGCTATTAGCTGGACCTGCTTATTAATGGGTGTGTTTCTATTGCAGATGGATCATGTCGGCATTTTGCCTAGCTCATTTTTCACCAGGTATGCGTCATCAATTGGTGGTGTGGTTGAGCTGACGCTGTTATCAGTGGCGCTGGCAGACCGTTACAAATACATTCGGCAAGAAAAAATTCGGGCGCAGCGGCTGGCAATCGATAATTTGCGTAAAGCGGATACGCTGAAAAGTGAATTTTTGGCAACTATCAGTCATGAGCTGAGAACGCCGATGATTGGTATTTTAGGTTATTTGGAAATGTTAAAGGACAACCAGCTTAATAGTCGAGCCAAGGCGGATGTGTTAGGTATAGAGAACTCATCCCGTGAAATGATGAAACTGGTTGATAGAATTTTAGATTTTGCTCAACTTAAAGCCGGTACTTTACAGATTGAGAACCAACGCTTTCATCTTGATAAATTGCTGAACGAGATTCATCATGAATTTTCGCAAATATGTAATATGAAAGGTCTCGCGTTTGAATGTGATCTTGAACAAGGCTTGCCGCTACTCGTTGATGGCGATGCAAAAAAACTGCATGAGATACTCTACGGTTTACTTGACAATGCGGCTAAGTTTACCGATAACGGTGAAGTTAAACTGATCGTGCAGGCGGTACCGCGAAGTAAAGCTGACGAGGCTGAACAAAGCGACGAACAGACCTATTGTTATTTGTTTAGTGTACAAGATACTGGTTGTGGCATTGATTACCGCGATCGACAGAAGGTATTTGCAGCTTTTGCCCAATTAGATGGCTCATTTAGCCGGGAGTATAACGGCTTAGGTTTGGGGTTGGCTATGTGTCGCCAATTTGTCAATTTAATGGATGGTGAGCTGACGCTTATGTCAGAGCTTGGTAAGGGTAGTCGATTTGATGTTATTGTGGATCTCGTCGCCTCGAATAAAAAATTAAATGAACGGCGTGAGATTAAAAACGATATAGTCGCGATCGCCGACCGTCATCCGTCGCTGTTGATAGTGGAAGATAACATCACTAATCAGCTAATATTGCGCCGCATTCTCGAGAGTTATGGCTTTCAGGTCGCCATTGCCGAAAACGGTATTCAAGCACTGGAGATTTTAATGGGGCAACCGGTTGATCTCATCTTTATGGATTGCCAAATGCCGGGAATGAACGGCTTTGATACCACTCGCAATATTCGCAAGGGTTATGATGGCAAATTGGAAAATTTAAAAGATGTGCCTATTATCGCTGTGACGGCTAATGTCATGAGCGGAGACCGGGAACGTTGTTTTCAATCGGGCATGAATGATTATCTAAAAAAACCAATTACCAAAAATCAAATCAAGGAAAAGATAGAGCAGTGGTTGACACATTGATGAGCTGCTTCTTGGTGTTTGAGCTGGTTGATGGCTAGGGGCGTTATGTAAAAGGGGCGTCAGCTTGCTTTCGTTGGTTTAATCAATGTTGTCTTTCAAGTGTCTAAAATGTCTATCTGAAATGTTCGAATTGTATACAAATTGCTTTTTCCACAACAGAGTTTTCACTTTTAATTGAATGGGCTGGACAAACTAATTATAATCCCGCGCCATCCAGTACGGTTTCCGACAGGAATTAAAAGGGAATTCAACTTATCGTTACACCCATTTAAGTGGTCGTTTTTGATAAGAATCGAAGCTGTCCCCGCAACTGTAGACGAGAAGTTATTTGCCAGGTTATCCACTGAATCTTGTACGGTTTGGGAAGG
>JANQMK010000066.1 GCA_028280085.1 Pseudomonadales bacterium | reverse complement strand
CTGCGTTTTATTCGCGAAGTCCCTCGTGCCAAAACTAAGGCAGAGCTGGAGGCGTTGGCAGAGCAGCAAGCGGTTGAGGAGAAAGCACGAGCAGCAGCTGAGAAACAAAAGCAGCAAGATGATATGTTGTTGCATAGGTTCGGTTCATATGAGGAAATCAGCCAGGCACGAGAACGGAAAATGTCTGAGTTAAAGGGCAAAGTCAGTATTTTACAAGGCAATTTAAATGGCATAAGAAAAAAAATTGAAAATTTACAAATTAAAGCCGCTAACATGGAGCGTGAAGGCAAAGGTGTAGCTGACTTTATATTGGAAAAAATGAAGATCTTGCGAAAAAGTGAGGCAGAAACTCAAGCTACTATAGCGTTAAGAAAACAGGAAATTGAAGAAGAGACTAGGAAATACCACGAGTTCGCTGAACGCTATAAGCAAATCAAATCAGTCGCCAAGAAAGCCGTTTCTGCTGACTAACAACGATGTTGTTTTGCTGCGATTTATAGGTAGATAGTGGTGTTAACTGTCAATACTAACAAACGGCTTCAAGCTCTATATGGAAGAATCCCTCAACCAATGTTGGCCATTGTAATTCCCAGTTCTCTGTTGGTAGGCGCTTAAAATCACTACGCACAAATTGAGATATTTTACCTTCGGCTGATGATAAGAGGAGATTTGCGGCAACTGTTGTTGGAATGGTTGGCCTATCACTATCTCTCACTTCGGCTTCACGCAGTACTTGTTTTAGTTGGGATTCCAACCGGTCATAAAATTGCGCTATACGTGATCTTAAGCGATCGGTCTCTCCTGCCAGTGCATCACCGGTTAGGATTCGGCTAATGCCGGGATTTTTTTCGGAGAAGTTAAGTAACAACGTTAAAATTGCTTTGCATCTCTCTGTGGTATCACTTTCTTCAACTAATATCTTAGAAATGCGTGTGAAAATAGTTTCTTCAATGTACTCGATGAGCCCTTCAAACATCTTGGATTTGCTGGGAAAGTGTCTATACAGAGCAGCTTCTGATACGCCTACTTCTTTTGCTAAGGCGGAAGTTGTGATTCTCGCTCCTGGGCTTGCCTCAAGCATATAAGCTAGGGCCTGTAATATTTGCTGACGGCGAGTTACCTTTTGAATTGATTTAGTCATATTTCAGTCGCTGCATTTTTTAACAGATACTTATGGCAATTTATTTTACATACCCTAGCTTGTAATTATGCAAATGAGCAATACCAAGATATTAAGTCGTGAGCTTGGCTATACGTTGAAAGTGGTATGAGTGCCCTTATCGTTTTATTGTTATTGTTAAATTGTCCGTTATTATTAAAACTCCTCTAATGTGCGACTTTATTCTATCTGATTATGCACCATGAGTTTTTTAGTATCTGCTTAGAGGACAATTTATCCGAGAACATAACAGTGTTCGGTCATATAGCTAATCCTATCGCTAACGACTGATAGCTGCAATACAATTTGGCTACTTTTCGTAGAAATATTGCGCTGAATGACGGTAAAGCGAACGCTTTCACAAAATAGTAATATGATATTCTTATCAATTAAGATAGATTCATTAATATTGGCAGGGCGATTCTATATGGCCTCGTTGGTAATTAGGGTGCCCACGCCTTCATCGGTGAATATTTCAAGTAGTACCGCATGAGCGACGCGACCGTCAATGATATGAGAGCTGGTTACCCCAGCTTGCACAGCACTAAGAGCACAGCTAATTTTGGGTAGCATGCCGCCATGAATAATGCCGTCTTGGATTAACTTTTGCACTTGGGCGGTTGATAAGCCTGTCAGGACCTTGCCATCTTGGTCCTGTAAGCCGGCGACATTAGTTAATAATATAAGCTTTTCCGCTTGCAGCTCTTCTGCGATTTTACCAGCGACTAAGTCTGCGTTAATGTTAAATGAGGTGCCGTCATCACCGACACCAATTGGCGCAATAATAGGGATAAAGTCACTACTTATTAGTAAATCGAGTACGCTTCGATTAATGCTTTGTACTTCGCCTACCTGGCCGATATCAATAATTTCAGGTGCTTGCATTTCAGGTGATTGGTGAGAGACAGAAAGTTTCTTAGCTTTAATTAACATGCCGTCTTTACCGGTAACGCCAATTGCTTTACCACCGTTATGGTTAATCGTGTTAACAATTTCTTTGTTAACAGACGCACCTAATACCATCTCTACCACATCCATGGTGGCGCTATCGGTAACGCGCATACCATTAATAAACTCGGTCTTAATTTGTAGCTTTTCTAGTAATTCACCGATTTGAGGGCCGCCGCCATGAATGACAACCGGGTTTATGCCCACTAGTTTCATAAGCACTATGTCGCGAGCAAAGCTATTTTGCAATGCGGTACTGGTCATTGCGTTACCGCCAAACTTAATAACAAGGGTTTTCCCGGTGAAACGCTGAATATAGGGCAAGGACTCGGTTAATACGGTAGCAATATTGTTAGCGGCTTCGATAGTCAGAGACATGTGGCGTACCCTATGTTCTTCAGTTAAGGCCAGTAATAGTAGCAGAAACATAGCGCTACAGAAACATATGCTGATGTAGCCTGGCACGGCCTAGTGGTCGCGCCATATAATTATCGCTGTGATTACATACAGTAGTAATCTGCTAGAGATGTGTTTTTTTACAATGAGAGGCTGCTGTCTATTTTCAATAGTTGTGTTTGGATAGTATTTCTAATACGGTCCAGCGCTTCTTCAGTATCTGCTTCATATCTCAGGGTAATGGCTGGATTGGTATTTGACGCGCGCACGAGTCCCCAGCCATCGGAGAAATCAATTCTGATACCGTCAATGGTTGTGATTTTGCCATCGCCGAAATTGCCTTTCTGAGTGAGTTCCTCAACAATTTTAAACTTCTTATCTTCATCGACTTTGACCAGTATTTCGGGGGTATGTGCATCGTCGGGAAAGGACGCAAATACACTATCGATATCCTGATCGCGGATAGTAAGAATTTCAAGCAAGCGAGCTGCGGCGTAAAGGCCATCATCGAAGCCGTACCAGCGTTCCTTAAAGAAAATGTGTCCGCTAAATTCTCCCGCTAATAGCGCACCTGTTTCAATCATCTTTTCTTTCATAAACGAGTGGCCAGTTTTCCACATCACGGGACGGCCGCCATAAGTACTTATGATAGAGTTAAGCCGGCGTGTACATTTTACATCGAATAAAACATCGGTGCCGGGATTTCGCGCGACTATATCCTTGGCAAATAACATTAATAGGCGGTCTGGCATGATTATCTTACCCTGAGCAGTGACAACGGTAATGCGATCGCCGTCGCCATCCAAGGCGACACCTAGGTCAGCTTGTTCTTTTTTTACGGCCTCTACTAGGTCTTGGAGATTGCTAAGGACACTAGGGTCGGGTTGATGGTTGGGAAAGTTGCCATCTAGTTCGCAATACAGGGGAATAACATGACAACCTAATTCCTCAAATAGCCTTGGAGCAGTATTGCCTGCCACCCCATTACCGCAGTCCACGACTATCTTAACAGATTTACCTAATGCGACGTCGGAGCAAATCCTTTCAATGTAGGCGTCTGTTACATTGGTTTCAGATAATGAACCATCGCCTTGGCGAAAATCTCCTTTATCAATACGTGTCTTAATACCCAATATATTGTTATCGAATAGGGTTTTACCATTTATAATAATTTTAAAACCATTGTATTCGGCTGCGTTGTGGCTAGCTGTAATTATAACGCCCGACTGTGAATTAAGTGTGTGCGTTGCAAAATAGAGCACAGGGCTTGGTACAGTGCCTATATCTATAACATTACAACCAGTGGATAAAATACCCTTTACAAGGTTTTCCCTAATAGTTGGACTCGAATTTCTGGCGTCAGCGCCTACAATCATATCGGGCTGACCTTGGTCCAAAGCCAAGCTACCAATGGCTTTGCCGATGAGAACCACGTAAGCGTCTATTAGTTGGGTGGCCGCGATGCCACGAATATCATAGGCTCTGTAAATAGTATCGATATTTGTCGAGCTGTCGGAGCTCGTCAGCAAGTTAGTATTTTTTTCTCTCAGCTTGATTGCTTGCGTGTCATCATCTAGGCCAAGTAAATCTTGGTCATCATCGCTCACATCAATATCGAGAATATCTTCGTCGCTGGTATCTTTGTCAGTATGTTCGCTGCCAAAGGCTGCTTGTATGAGGTCAATTTCACTGGCTGCGCGTGGCTTTAGGGCGATGAGTCTGGCCAGGATATGCTGTATTTGAGGGAAACCGAAAGCCGGCTCTTCGGGTGCTTTGCCTGTAATTAAGTCCTCGAGAAATACACTTAGCTGCTTTAAGTTATTTGCCAAGGATGCAGAAAACTTAGCGTACGATATTAGAAATACCAGCAAGAAAAAGGCACAGCATGCAGTTATTGAAATGATGATCATACGGTTGTCAATGCTGAGTTTTTGGTAGTATTGACTTGTAGGGGTGAACTTAACGGACCATATTTTGTTATTGGTCGTTGACGTCGTGGCGTACTCGGTTATGTTCCCCTTGCCGGCAGATATAATGATGTGTGGAGTCGATTGCTTATCGTGTTGTTGTATCAGTTGGGTCTGCCCTATACCTTTAGTATTTTGCGATAGCACCCTGTCAAATAATTTGGTATCAATAATGAGATAAATGAGGCCGACAGTATTATTAGCTTTATCATTAACGGGGTGCGTGAGCACAATGTGCCATATGTCATGCATTTTTACCGCTTCGCTGGTAGGTTTATTGGTGTGAAGTGTGTTTCTAATCAGGTCAATACCTGCATATCGAATAGGAAATTCACCACCTAATTCGACTTCTTCAACAGAGTTGGGCGGGATAAAACGCAAGCTTTTACCGTGAGGAAATGTGGTAATTAGTTCTTGAGCCAGCGTAGTTAGAGTTGCTTCGCTGTAATGACGAGCGGTGGCTAGTGATTCCTGCAATTGCGGTAAACTTGCTATACGATTGAGGCGCTCATAATACTGGGTTAGCGTATTATTGATCGCATTAACTTGTAGAGCACTGTAGGTGTTAGCTGTTCGCTGAGCAATATCCGCATTAGTTTTAATAACGTAATGATTATTGAGTACGAAGGCTGAAACTGCTATTGGTAATATGAATGCCAGCACAGAGGTGAAAATAAATATAGGCGCCACTTGACGTCCAGAGGTTTTAATGTCCTTATCATCAAGCTCAGCAGTAGGCTTAACGTTTTTTTTGGGTTTCTTTTTAGACAGTTTCACTTTGATTCCTTGTTAACTGTTAACGTAATACATTATAGATGTCCCGCGTGGGTACGTTTAATCTCATATCGTGAGAGAATATTGGGTTTTGATAATTACGGTTAAAATAACTAAATGCCTGCTAGCCTGCTAAATGGTGAAATTGCTCGGCGATCAATTCAATAAGATGGGTAGCAAGTTGGCTTTTTGATCGCTGCTCAAGGGTTTTTTCTTTATCTGGATAGATGACAGTAACGGCGTTGTCGTCGCTATTGAAACCGATGGCAGAATTACTAATATCGTTTGCAATGACCAGATCAAGATTTTTACGCTTTAGTTTTTCTCGGGCGTAACTAACAACATGCTCTGTTTCTGCGGCAAACCCGACAGTAAATGGCTTGTTATCTTGCGCAGCCACACTGGCAACTATATCAATATTTTTAGTTAACTCTATGTTCATCGTATCACTTGCGCCCTTTTTTATCTTCTGACTGTGTTGGTTAACGGGCCGATAATCAGCAACGGCGGCGGCAGCGATAAAAATGTCACATTGCGAACAAGCTTGCATGGCAGCAGCAAACATATCTTGTGCTGAAATAACGTCGATCCGAGTGACATCGAGTGGCGTAGGCAGACTAACGGGGCCGGTGATAAGCGTTGTCACAGCACCGGCATCAGTGGCGGCTTGGGCGATGGCAAAGCCCATTTTACCTGAACTATAGTTGCTGATATATCTTACTGGGTCCAATGCTTCTCGTGTGGGCCCAGCAGTGATCACAACATTTTTGCCTGCCAAAATGCCTGATTCAAATAAGCTTGCAGCAAATAGGGCAATATCGTTAGGCTCTTTCATACGGCCTGGGCCTATATCACCACAAGCTTGTGAACCCTCTGCTGGGCCGAATAACTGTATATTACGCTTTGTTAATGTGGCGACATTGTCTTGTGTGCTTTGATTGCGCCACATTCCTTGATTCATTGCCGGTGCTAACACAATGCGAGCCTTGCTGGCTAAACAGATGGTGCTAAGTAAGTTTTCACCACTGCCAACAGTTAATTGAGCCATAAAATCAGCGGAGGCCGGCGCGACAAGAATGTGGTCTGCCCAACGTGCTAGTTCTATATGACCCATGGCTGCCTCGGCCGCCGGATCTAGCAATT
>JANQMK010000018.1 GCA_028280085.1 Pseudomonadales bacterium | reverse complement strand
AGGGAAATCTAATTGACTGGTAAATGAATGGGCAATACTGTTAGCGATAGCCCGTGATTTATGGGGTACAGTCTTATAAACAGACGAGGAATAAAGGCGTAAATCAAGCCTTTCATTGGCTTCGACCGTGTATAGGGCCACCATACGATCATATTCCGCTTTGGCAGGTTCGCTATGAATAGCCGATACAATACCAAGTGACATGGCTCTGCCACCGACTTGCTCAATCACGCGCGCGCAACTTGCTGGTTCCCCACCAATAACAACATTGTCAGGGGTATTAATAATGGCAAGATAACAACGCTCTTCTTTATCAACCAACAATTGCACTTCGCGCGGATCAGCCCGCAAACTATACATTTCCCAGATTGACGTGGTGTCGTCATCTCGCTTGGGCGGCATGTCCCAAAACTCCCGCAATGTTACTAGATCGCCTGTCAAATTATGGTTAAACGTTGGATACTCAGCCAACCGATTACTTAAACAACCAGCGTCAGTCCAGGCATCAACTGCGGTATACATGGTTACTTCGCCCATACTATAGCCGACTGCGGCATCAGGCTTTAAGCCAAAGGTCTGACGGCATAAATTCGTCATCATATAGGCGATACCAATGCCGCACTCGCTGATGGTCGCGATACTTGAACGTAACTCATTGTCCCGTAGTTTGCGTTCTTTTAATGTCAGCCTTTTACGCGAACGTGGGTAAAGGATGGTGTCTTTTACCATTTTGCCGGCATCCCGCGCCATACGATCTAATTTATTGTACGCATCGGGAAATAGATGAAACAGATCTTG
Source organism: Pseudomonadales bacterium (assembly GCA_028280085.1). GTDB lineage: Bacteria > Pseudomonadota > Gammaproteobacteria > Pseudomonadales > JANQMK01 > JANQMK01. Next base: position 4,236 of record JANQMK010000018.1, on the reverse strand, counting down.
CCCCAAACCTATGTAGGCGGCACCCACACCCGGATAAACTAATGCAACTTCACCTTCTTTACCCACAGGCTCTGCCGTAAAATAACTACCTACTGGCGTCTTCCACTCCGTCCCCTTATCGAAAGCTGCCGTAATACCCTTAGCCATCATATTCATTTCGCGGACAAGTTCAGCCTTATCGTTACCGATAACAACAGCGGCATAATCTAGATCACGTCGATTTTCACTTTCGTATAAACTGTTCCTCAGTATGGCTCTCAATGCTGCTTCATCGCCGGATTGCTCGACCAGGGTCAACCAATATCGCAACGCGTGTTGTAGTTCGCCTTCGTTATTCCCAACCAACGGTAAGAAATGTGATGTAACTTCTTTTAAGTAACGATTAGATCTCTTTCTGGTGGACTGATCTTCTGACAACAAGATAAAAGCTATTTCAGTAGCGCTCTCGACCAAACTAATACCCGCAGTGCGCTTGAGCGTTTTTTTGTTTTCAAACCAAGCTCTTGAATCGGTAGGAAAGTAAAACCGAGTATCTCGCCACAGTCCTTCATTTTCTGGCTCTTGCCAACGCGGAATAGCAGGTATATAGCGATTATCAAGGCTCAACACCAGTTTGATTAAAGCCGCAATCGCAGATACGTCCTTCATGTCGCCGATGGTTGCTCGGATACTCCCTAAAGCACAGGTCAGATCAGTCGTTGGTAAATGTGTTTCCGTGCTGACAGCGCCGTGCTTAAACAACGAACATAGGGCTTCACATTCATGACCTTTCAATTCTGCGTCATGACTTGCTGTCATCTCAATATATTCAATGTGTTTGGGCTGATAACCTGTCTCTTCTAACGCCGTGGTCATCGCACCAGTTAACGTGCTATCAAGCACGACACTATCAATAAAAGCATAAACCTTATGGCCGTCCATCAACGCCAAATCCTTGGTCTTTAGTACAACAGCCGCCGCCCCTTCACTGGGTAAGTACGCTGTTTTCTGCTTATCAATACTCAATGTATTGATAGCATCGTCATCAATATCATTGAGAACAGACTGGTCCTCGTTATTGACATTATTGGCAGCAGCAATGACAACACAGTTAACAGCCTTGGCAGCAAGCTGTCGTTGCGCAATAGAAACCGCGGAGCCGAAACAATCGCATTGAGACACACTGCATAAACCCACCGCTTGCTGAATAGTTTGACGTTCTATTTCATTTAACATCGTCTTACCACAGACGATTAACTGGGTAGATTGACTCAATTTAGCTTCAGCCTGTGCTCCCCCGGCAGCAGCAATAGCTTGTAAAACCACCTCCGTTATCAAACCAGTATCGACGTTGGGTCGTAAACTGCTGCTATCTCTACCGTCAAACTGGTTGGTATCGATATATAAACCAGGTAAAACCTTGTCTTCTCGTAGAGCGAGAACCGATTTGCGTTTAGGGTCAATCGGTTCGAACTGTTGGCGCCCCTCATAAATAAAAAGGTCAAATGCATCAATGCCACGGTAAGGGCCGAAACGGATATCCATTCCAACCACAGCTAACTTCTCTATCATAATTCAGTCTTTCGCTACCTTAACAATAAACAAACGATTAGCATCCAATCATTTGCCGCGAATATTGGCCAACCGTTTCCGTTAGTAAATATACGCTATATTTGCATAACACTATTAAGCTCTCATAAATAACTGGTTTAGCTGTTCACTAATAGTAACTTCCGCTCCAGAAGCTTTGGTATAAACTCTGCCTTTTTCATCATGCAAGACAATATCAGCTGTAAGTTTGGTGTTGCTACTTGCTACGACATCAAGGGACAAATAAAACGTTTCTCCAGCCGGCACCATACGATATTGTTGTATGCATTTTGTTGAGGATGGCAAACTGCCGGCGGCATACTGATATCTAACCCAAACCAACATCGATTGATATAACAGATCATCAACATAAGGATTGGTCGTCCCAACGGTAAATTGGCCTTGTAAAGATGGTTCGACATCCTCTACTCGACATAACATCGTTAGCTTACTATCACTATAGTTCAATACCTGCTTCAGTCCTTGAAACAGCGGACCGTGAAATAAAGTGCCGTTATCATATGGTGATTCAACGAGGTTTTTTCGGCTATTAACTTGGTCAAAATGCTCATATACCGGCTGCGGTGGTAGTGTTTTCAGCAATGTTATATCGGCAGCATAATGATTGACTCGCATCCCCTTGGGGTTAATACTGTAAATCGACGCATTAATTTGCGCTCGCTCATTATCAACTTGGATTGGCTTAAGCGCTAATTGAACAGCATTCGGCTCAGTTCCATCAAAAACAAGCCCCTTAAATAAGCGATAATTATCGGTACAATAGTAACGATATGTTGGGTAAAGGCGTTCGCAAGTAGAAGCCATCCAACTCGTAGCACAGACCGTTGGCAAAACCGGATTACCAATAACATGGTCAAGCATAAAGGGGTTATCAGAAACCGTAATCTGGCGCTTGAGCTGGTATTCTCCTAGCCCGCTACAGACTTTTTTGTCATTACCTGCCCTCCTTCAGACTGGTCATTAGCACGCATATCGTTGCCCACCATAACCTGCACTGCCCGGTTATCGGCGGCACCCACTTCGCGTACAAACAACTCAGCACCGGAGTCAAGCGGGATGACAAATATATTCTTTTCTTTAAACATACGTTTCAACTCAGGTGTTACCATGCCACCATCCCAAGGCCCCCAATTAAAAGAGATTACCTGGGATTTAGCATGCTGTTGTTTGAAACGTAACGCCGTTTTATTCAAAATCTCGTTAGCAACAGCATAATCTGCTTGACCTACGTTACCATAAAAACCAGCAGCAGAAGAAAACAGTATTAACGCTGTTAATTGATCAGGATCAACACAGTTAAACAAGGCTTCCATACCCTTTATTTTTGTTGTGTAAACCGATTCAAAATCTGCCACTGTTTTCTGTTCAATATACTTATCGGCCAACACCCCCGCACCATGAATAATACCCGTGACGTCTCCCAACCGACTGACTGCTGGAGCAATTTTAGCTCTTACACCATCAACATCGGTGACATCAACACTCACGTACTCTACTGTGCCGCCGGCAGCATTAATGGCGGTAAGCACATCCTTTATTTCTCGGCTGGAAATAATAGGACGCAAAACTTGCTGTACTTTAACCGGTGTCGGTTTTTCACCTCGATTAATCAACTCTTGCATAGCCAATTTCTTTAAGGTTGTCTCATCAGTACAACCCTGCACCCAAGCGGGCTCTTGATCAGAAAACTCTGACCGCCCCAAGAGAATAAATTTACATTGATAACGCTCCGCAAGAGAAACCACGCATTTCGCAGTAACACCCTTGGCCCCACCACTGACTAGAAAAACGCTGGAAGACTTAATATGAGAGCCCGGAGCAACCGTGTAACTGTCTGTTGCATCTGCAACTAATGTCATGCGACCAGAGGCACTATAGCCTACTTCAGCTAGATCAGTCTGAGCATCATAAAGCTCCGCTACAATTGCTGCGGCTACTTGATTATCAGTAAATGTTGGTGCTATATCCACAGCACGACAATAAACATCTGGCCATTCCAACTTAACAGTTTTAGTTAAACCAAAAAGTCCTCCTTGAGTAATATCACTATCAGTCTGGTCGCCATAACCTATTGCTCCATCTATGCGAGTGACGGTCATAAAGGCGCTTCGGCCGCTAGCAGCGGTTTCACCCAATGATTGTTTCAAATGTTTAGCCGCCAAGAAAGCATTGAGCAGTAGTGCTTTGCATACTTCAGGATAAGCAATGCTGTTTGCCGTGCCACTGAATAATGGATTGAGGTGAATAAAAGCACGTACGGTGCCAGATTGCTCTTTGATAGATTCAAGGGCAGCCTGCAAGGACTGCTCTGACATATCTTGCATTTCAACCCGACTCACTCCAGCCGCAAGTGTCGCGCGATTTGCAACGTAAGTAGTGGGGAAACTTAATACATTAACCCGCCAGCCTTTATCAATTAAGGCTGCAGACAACATCGCCGTCGCTTCACTACCATCATCTGTAATAATACACACGGAACCTTCCGGTTGAGTCAATACCAACTCATCAACTGGCGGTAAACTCATGACCTTCGCAATACTGCTGGGGGATTTCTCTCCAGTAAACACAGCGTCGTTGGCACTCGGCGTTTGTTTAATCGCTTCCGCAACTTCACCGAGAGTCGATAAAGTAGACATAGCATCCGGA
>JANQMK010000484.1 GCA_028280085.1 Pseudomonadales bacterium | reverse complement strand
ACTATCTATATCTATTCCTATATCTATTTGTAACACTAGCTATCCGTAATACTACTCTTCCTTACCTGGTTTTTACCGCGGACCTGGTTTATACCCCTGTGTGACTCGTTTAGATCATCTTACGGCCATCGTTAACTAACGTTTACTGGTTACTTCCGTTTACTGGCTACTTCTCTAATTGATCATCGGCATTAACTTTATTAACTACTTTATTGACTATCTTTATCGCAGGTTGGCTTCTATACATTACATACGAGGGTGTTTTACCCAGCAGTGTATTTGATGGACAAAGCCATTTTCTCATTACCGAATTATCATCTTGCTTTCATCCTCAAATTCGCATGCTGTGAGACCAGGCGAAATATAGAAGTCATATCGATATTAAGACCGATTTATTGTGAAACACCATATATTGGGGTGCTTAAAAAAACAGAGTACAAGATAATGCGGTTGGAGCAAGAACTCAAGTGACCATAGTAGGTGTAAGCTGTGGATAAAATGTTTATAAATTGGGTGTAAATATGACGTGAGTAAATTAATTCAGAAGAAAATCAGTAGGGTACAATCGCTGCGTTATGGTTAACTGTGGATAGCCTCTGCTTAAACAAAATTTGCATAACTAAAGCGATCGTTATTTCAAAATATCTGCATTCTGTAAATGGATTAAATGATCTACAAAAGTTGGTTGACTCATGTTTTATCAAGACTGATTTACTAACATGGGTGTTAACACAAAAAGCCGCTGCCAAGCTTAATATGCGCGGTACTATTGTTAAACGGCTTCTATATCTGCCAAGTGCTTAAAGCTTGTCGCTATTGCTGTGTCGATAAAGTCTTTAAGGTAACCTTGATCGATTTGCTCTTCTCGCACCCCGGCGTAAAGTGTAGACCAAACGCCATTTGGCCCTAGCGGCTTTGCGGTGATGTAGTCCTTTGCTATGTATTCAGCCAGAGCCCAGTTGGGTAAGGCACAGACTCCTTTGCCGCTAGCCACTAATTGCAGCATCATGACGGTTAACTCAGTGGTGCGAACTTGCTGCGGTTCGCTGTCGTCTAGATCGAGGAACTGACTAAATACGTCTAAGCGTGATCGTTCCACTGGGTAAGTGATGAGTATTTCTTGGGTTAAGTCTGCTGGCTTGATGTAGTCGTTTGCGATCAACGGATGCTGATTATTTACTGCCAGCATTACTTGATAACGAAACAATGGTGAGTAAACGATACCTCTGGTGGATAGTGGGTCAGACGTCACCACTAAGTCTAAATCGCCTCGGGCCAGGGCGGGCAGAGGGGCAAAGCTAAAACCACTTAAAATATCGAGTTCAACCTCTGGCCAGTTGTCGCGAAAGATATCAAGCGTAGGCATGAGCCATTGAAAGCAACTGTGACACTCAATCGCGAGATGGAGGCGCCCTGCCTTGCCGTCCGCGAGGCGTGCGATATCTCTTGTGGCGGCGGCAACCATCGGCAGGGTATCATCAGCAAGAGTTAATAGCCGAAGTCCTGCAGAGGTAAAGCGCACCGGTTTGGTTTTACGGATAAATAAGGAGCAACCCAGTTTATCTTCGAGATCCTTAATTTGATGTGACAACGCCGATTGTGTTAGGTGCAAGTGTTGCGCCGCGTCAATGACAGACCCGCAGTCCCGTAGCGCCACTAAGGTTTTTAGGTGTTTTATATCAATGTGACTCATAATTAGTATTTTATCAGCTATAGTTACCTAAGCGAAAACTGACTTAATAAGGATAGGTTAAGGTATCTATATCCTATAATATCTGCACCCAACTGAAATATCTGCATCTAATACAGGTCTGAGCATTTAAGATCTAAACAACTACAGGCTTAAACGATAGGAGTAGGTTATGGCAGATTATTTACTAGCAATTGATCAAGGTACTACAAGTAGTCGGGCCATCATATTTTCGCCATCAGGACAATCATTGAGCGTAGCACAAGAAGAGTTTCAACAGTACTACCCTAACGACGGTTGGGTCGAACATGATGCCAATGAAATATGGCAAAGTACCTTGCGGGTTTGTCAGCAAGTTGTGAATGACTTTGGTGCCGATAAACAGGATATTGCTGCGGTTGGCATCACCAATCAACGGGAAACCACCGTATTGTGGAACCGCCATACCGGTGAGCCTTTGGGACGAGCCATTGTCTGGCAAGATCGGCGTACTGCGGCACGTTGTCATGAACTTAAGCAACAGGGTTTCGAGGCGAGCATCAGCGCCAAAACCGGTTTATTATTAGATCCTTATTTTTCTGCGACTAAAGTACAGTGGCTGTTAGATAATATTACCGGTGCGCGAGCGGCAGCCGAACGCGGTGATGTTTTATTTGGTACTATCGATTGTTTTTTATTGTGGAAGTTGACCGGGGGACGTAGTCATAAAACCGATGCCACCAATGCATCGCGTACTATGTTATTCAATATTTATACCCAACAATGGGACCAAGACTTACTCGAACTCTTTCATATTCCCTCAACCCTATTACCCGAGGTTTGTGACTCCAGTGCCCAATTTGGTCAAGTCGATAAGGCGCTGTTAGGCACTGAGTTACCTATCGGCGGAATCGCCGGTGATCAGCAAGCGGCATTGTTTGGTCAGGCTTGTTTTAATTCCGGCATGTCAAAGAGTACCTATGGCACTGGTTGTTTTCTGATGATGAATACGGGTAAAGAGGCGATTACCTCCAACAATAAGTTGCTAACCACCGTGGCTTACCGGCTTCAGGGTGAAACCGTATACGCCATTGAGGGCAGTATCTTTATTTCTGGTGCCGCAGTGCAATGGTTGCGTGACGGACTGAAGATAATTGATAGCGCGAGCGACACAGAACGTTGGGCGAAGGACACTGATAGTTCCAAGGGTGTTGTTATGGTGCCGGCTTTTACTGGGTTGGGCGCGCCCTACTGGGACCCTGATGCGCGGGGTGCGTTATTTGGATTAACGCGCGACACGGGCATCGGCGAAATTGTTGTCGCCACACTGGAAGCGGTTTGTTTTCAAACTCGAGATTTACTAGGTGCTATGCAAAGTGATGGTATTAAACCGACTAGTTTGCGTGTCGATGGCGGAATGGTTGTTAATAATTGGCTGTCGCAGCGTTTAGCGGACATAGTACAGTTACCGGTAGATAGACCCACCATTAATGAAACCACAGCGTTAGGCGCGGCCTATTTAGCGGGCTTAAGCGTTGGTTTATTTGGTTCCCTCGATGATATTGCAGCCCAATGGCAGTGTGAACGTTCTTTTACGCCTGCATTGTCGCAGGATGAAAGCTGCACCGCTTATAACCGTTGGTTAAATGCTGTTGAACGTGTTAGGGCTAACAAAGAATAGTTTAGTGTTGCGACCTGCTAACGAGGAGAGTCTGTGAGAATTAGTGTATTGTTAGTCATGTTGTTACTGCCTTTGCCGACGCTGGCGAGTGAATGTGTTATTTTATTACATGGTTTGGCAAGAACGGCATCTTCCATGAATAAAATGGAAGCGCGATTTTTGCAAGAGAATTTTACCGTAGCCAATATAGACTACCCATCGAGAAAACACACCATTGATAAACTGGCAACGCTGGCGATCGAGCAGGGCTTAGAAATTTGTAAAGCACAATCGGCATCGGCAATACATTTTGTCACCCATTCATTGGGTGGCATATTAGTACGATATTATCTTTCAAAATATACCATTGATAATTTAGGCCGCACTGTCATGCTAGCGCCCCCGAATAGCGGCAGCGAAATAATTGATAACATAGGACGTATGCCTGGTTTTAAACTTATCAACGGCCCTGCTAGTCTGCAGCTGGGTACCGGTACCCAAAGTGTTCCCCGGTCGTTGGGGCCCGCAAATTTTGAAGCCGGTATTATTGCGGGCACCTGCTCAATCAATTTATTTTTATCATTACTTATCCCTGGTAAAGATGACGGCAAGGTATCGTTGGCTAGTGCGCACCTTGAGAATGAAAAAGATTTTTTGTCTCTATCCGTTGCTCATCCGTTTATTATGAAAAATAAAAAGGTTATTGACAATGCGGTACACTTTGTGAAATTTGGTAAGTTTATTGATGTGCCGAAATGAATATTAGCTTCTATGCGCATCATTTATGGCGCTGTTTGTGGTGCTCCCTAAATAAAAAAATTATAGTTATGTCTGCTAAATTTCAGTGAATATCCACTAACTTTCAATTGCTTTCTGGTGCTTCGAAACAAACTGGTATCGCTTTTCGTATTAGCATATAGTTGATATTAAAGCCTATACCTAAAATTTTATATTCTTGAAATTCTATATAATATATACTGAAGCTCCTACGTTGAGAGATGAAATCAGCTAGCTTTTAAAGAAAAGAATAAGAATAACATTAGTAAATCGAGGTTTGTAAAATGCAGGTAACTGTCAGGAAAACTACATATGTCAGTATAGTTTTATTTGTCTACGCGATGCTTTGCAGTCAAGTATATGCTGCCACTATACCAATGATATATCAAGCAGCCAATTTATCTAAAGACGGTTACGATTATGCACCTTCGGTGTTATGGGATGGCGGTCAGTGGAGAATGTATCATTGTGGGTATTATTCTGGAACGGATTCTGACGCTATTTTTATGTCATCTTCTTTAGATGGTGTTAATTGGAGTGCTCCTAGCCCTGTATTACAGATAGGTGATAACGGCGCTTGGGATTCATTGCATGTTTGTGATCCAAGTGTTATTAAAGATGTCAACTTTTTTGGGTTTACATGGGCCATGTATTATACCGGTGTTGGCCCACAAGGTTACAACGAAATTGGTCTTGCTTTGTCTATGGATGGTGTATCCTGGGTCAAGCTCAATGCTCCGATTATAGGCGGGCCTGCTTGCCAGACATCGGTAAATTATGGATGTGGTATGCCGAGTGTTGTAAATGTTGGCACCACATTTTATATGAGTCATACCGAATTTATTTGTGATGGTAGCCCGTTATGTAGAACCAATCGGGCGAGAACGTCGAGCAATGGGCTCATTTGGGATCAGGGAGTACTTTATCAGATGCCAGAGCTTCAAGCTGGTCCAGATTTTATGTATTCCAATGGTATATGGTATTCGGTTGCAGGAGGTGATGGGCGGTGTGGTGAAGAAGTTGAATTGGCATCGGAACTGATCGTCTATAAATCCACATCAATGCATGGCCCTAAAACAGCAGTTGGTTGCTTGCGTGACTTGGACACTCATCATGGCGCAGATGGCTATATTGCTGAGCAAGGGTTCTATAGGGGACCGAAGGGGCAGCAACTGGCAAATAGTCCCGATATTTGGTTAGCTTTCGGTGTGGGCTCCCATCAGTTTCACGATTATACCGAAGATATCGAAATAGCAAAATTAGCACTAGTGGACGGTGAAGAGGGGGAGGGCAAGCTTGTTCTGGGTCTGGGGTAACAATAAGTCCAATATATTTTGCCTGGGATAGCAATGGCCCTAAAGGCGACGATGTCAACTATTGGGATACAAAGTCTGATGCCGATGGGATTGACGAATATTGTGATATACGATTGCAAAATTTTCCAAATGCTGATTTTTCAGGAGCCCAATTTCTTGAGATTACTTGGTATGGTTGGTCTGATACAGGTAGCCGAGTTGGGCTTAACCTGTATATCAAGAACAATGGAACCTATTACGATATGGGGTTGCTTCATGATGAAGCTAACATTAAACAAACCAGAACTCTTACGCTACCGCCTCATTTAACAAATGTAGAAGAGATTCTTTTTCGTACCCATGAATCGAGCTTTACTAATACTTACCAGCCAGACAAAACAATGCGCATACATATTTTTAGTGTGAAATTACTTTAGTGTAGTTAATTAGAGCGAATGTGACGATAGTATGTGTGCACGCATCAGGTTTTTGGCAAATAGGGAATTGGGTATTATCTTTTGTTAACGCTGTTTGTAGCACAATAATACCTGCTCTGCTTGCTAGCTGTAGCGCTACCTGAGCTAAAGAATTCCTGAGCTACAAAAATTATCGTTACACCTCTTCAATACCGGTTGGTGCAGGGGCATTTGAGTGTATGGGGATTGTTTCACAAGAGTTTAACCCTGCTATGCTGTCATAGTAAAAATTCGCATCGGCGCCAGTTTCTTTTATTTTTAACAACATGCTAGACCAGGATGCGCAGGTTGCGACACTAACGCCTTGCCGTTCTGTTTTTAAGTTACAAATATACATGTAATCTTCTCGCCATGATGTCAGTACATTTACTGCGCCATCATCAGAAAGTAAAACATTGTCGATTTTTCCCTGGCAGTCAAGCGTGGCATAAGCAGCAGTGGATAGTGACAGTAAAGTTACAGCAGTGAGTAATTGCTTTGTCATTTCAATGTACCTCCTTTTACATCTAAATATAAATACGCGTGTCACGCTTATAGATAATAAACTATCTTAATCGAAACGGAAAATATTTTTCTAATCATTGGCGTCAAAGCAGTCACTCATAGGTAGCAAAAAATAATTCTTTCTCTCCCACAAATGACAATATAAAAAATAGTGCCAGTTTTAATAAATATGACCAGTTATTTTTTTTAATATACTGGCGGTAAGCTCTAAAAAATACTCCCAGCGGGAGCAGTCATCCCGCGTTGCGGTAAGCTAATGACTTTGTTGTTATTCGCCATTTTGCATAACTACTTTGAAACCTAGTTGCGTATTTGAAAATGCAACCACCTGTAGTCACTGCATGCAGAGGCCAGATTTACTCGACCATTATATTTAATAGACATCGCTTGTGTGGGCTTAGCTTAGCTTTCTGAGAGACTTAAGTGTGGGGTAAACTGGCTTAATATGTCCTAATGGTATTTCTGGAAATGCTAGTAGATATACTAGCGATCTTTCTGATCGACATACTTTCTCGGAATTGTTGCCTACTATTACACATAATAATGTTGTATCTGTCGCCTATTGTTATCTTCTGCTTAATAGTTAGCGCGAGCCCCCTCTACATAGATCAAAGTTAGATAAAAATTGACAGATTAGGTGGTTCGGTTTTAAATGCAAATAGACACTGCTGATCAATGAAGTCGCGCTAAATACGCAACTTACACCTTTTTCTATTTATTGATGCACTTATAAAAGATAAAAGAGCGAAAACCAATAAAAAAAGGCGGCTTTATCTCCTGATCGTCTTTAACCCCACTATTGCAGGTAATAGAGCAAGTTTGACTTGGCTCACCTACAATTACAATAGGCCACCCGCAAAGTTATCAGTAACTTGGTTAACAAATGATGGAAAGCGCTAGTAGCTACTACTTGTTAAAAAAGAGTGAAAACGAATTAGTAGTATGAAAGTTTTTGGTAACAACCAAAAGTCCCCTTATTGGATTTTTATCTA
>JANQMK010000475.1 GCA_028280085.1 Pseudomonadales bacterium | reverse complement strand
AAACCGGGGTTATCGGCAACAAACGCTAGCCTTGCTGCGCCTAAAGCATTGCCATCATCGGCCGGCGCAGACGGAATAAAGACCTGACTAAAGTCAGTTTCTTGCGCTATCCTGCCACACCAAGCTGAATTCAACGCACATCCCCCCGCTACCACCAGATTATCCGAAATACCTGCACGGTATAATCCATTTAACAATTCACGAAAGATTTCGCAAAATATATAGTGGCCGGTATAGGCTAAATTGGCATATTCTAAAGCAGGCACGTCAGGGGCTCGGGTCATTGCTGCTAATTTGCCAAGAATTTTTCTATAATTTTTGCCACACTTAAGCCAATGACCATCAACTGTTAATATCGGTCGCAGCCAATCATAAACAGATTGATCAAACTCGCCATAAGGCGCTAGTCCCATTAGTTTCCACTCTTCACCACTGTATGAATCAAAACCACACGCCTCGGACAAATAGCCGTAAAACAAACCCAAACTACTATTTAAATCGGGAATTTTGGGCCTACCGGGAAATTCAATCGGGGACAACTCGCCGTCACTATAACGAAAATATGCCAGAGATGACGTTTCCCCAATGCCGTCAATAACGAGACAAACCGCTTCGTCATAGCCACTGTTATAGCAGCCATTGGCAGCGTGAGTCAGATGATGGTCGTAATGTCTGTTAATAATGTGATGCTTAGCTGCATCCTTACTAAGTATATGTCTGAAATCATAATTTAGCGCAGCCCCTAAACTATGGCCCGCCAATTTAAAACTGGCCGCTTGACCTTGTAATAGCACTTGTTGCAAATAATAATGGGTAGTCGGTATAAATCGTTTAAAAAAAGGCAGTAACCGCGCGTAGAAGACAAAGCGTCGTTCGTGTGACCTACTCCATGATTTGGCTATCACTAATTCGGCACCCTCTTCACAATGACTCGCAATTAGTTTTTTTAAGTAAACAATATTGCTATCTGGTGCACAATACCATGCCCGCTTATATTGCAAATGACGCTCAGTCGCCTCAGCAAAAACAACATTGCCTTGACTATTAAGAATAGCTATCGCAGGGTCATGCATAGTTGTAGCGAGCCCAATATAGTTTCTCAACATAAAATCATTCCTTGATATACGACGTAAACGAGTACCTAAGATTTATTTGGTTGTTTCCATTTCACTGTCACACTGGCAAGGTTGGCCGGCTTCAGCTATTTCTTGTTTGAAGTCAGTCATAAATGTCCAGCCCATCCCTTCTTCGGAATACAACACTTTACAAAATCTCATGATCGCTTGAGATGATGACGGTTCAGACAGCATTGACATATGGCTCGGCGAATTAAGTTCCATCATTTCCAGATTAGGTATTTCCCGCTGCCAAAGACTCCAATAGTCAATATCTGTCAGGGAAAATTTGTCGCCTGGCACCGTCACATAAGGTTCGAGCTCTCCATAAAACGTTCGACTACCATTTCTAAAATAGTAGCACTGCACCGACTGCGGTTCAGTTAGCGGTTGTATTTCATAGTTTGCAACTTCATAGGCTGATTGCACAGTTACTAATTTATCAATCATCCGCCGCAATGACTCTTTTGCTGTTCCCAATCCCTGCTTGCCAGCCAACTTAAGTAATTGTGTAAAAAATGCATCTTTGTCAACATCACAATTAAGTCGATCTCGATCAATTAACATCGCCGCCAGTGTATCAGGCTCCATCAACACCTCAGGTGGCATTAGTTTTAACAATGCCATATTAGTGGTTGCAAGGTATAAACTATATTCCGAAGCTTCAATCGTCGCTAGGCCATTCGTATCCAGTGTGTCTATCATTATAATAGATGATACTGTTTCTCCTAATTGCTGTAACTGATGAGTAATCTCGTAAGCAATCAGTCCTCCTAAAGAAAAACCGCCCAGATCATAAGGACCATTTGGCTGAACTGATTTCATCACATGAATATAGTAAGCGGCCATAGCTCGAATACCCCGAAGGGGCGATCGATCGGTGCTCCAACCCCTAGCTTGAATACCAAAGAATGGCCGCTGGGATGCACTGGCCACACCTTGATATTGCTGCACATCGCCCAGTCCCGCATGAAACCAGAATACCGGACGGCCTTCGATAGACTGATTCAAATGTTGCAGCTCGGGAAACCGGGTCATTGCCAAGAAAAATGGACTGGTTATTTTCTCATGTTCAACGCCAATCCCATCGCCAACGGCGGTAGCGCTGACGACATCATTTAAAACGGGTATATCACCTGCATCAGCTACTTTACTAGAGTGAGTGACTCGACGCGATAGTTGCGGTGCCGATTGCGCTAATAGCGGTATTACGAAACCATTGCTGTTAACGGGCTTACCATTGTCAACATCAGGTACTATGTGCTCCACAGTCATATATTTAAAAATATCGACGTATTGGTTGCAGAGATATTGAGACAAATCAGCGATATTACTATACTCGAACAACAACGTCGCCGGCGGCTTTTCACCAGTAATACCGTGAATAGCTTGCAATAAATTAACGACACCCAAAGAATCTAAGCCCAGCTCGAAATAACTACAATATGTATCAATATCAAGGGCAGCCCTATGCAACTGACTGGCAATAGTCTGTTGTAAAAACAAAGTAGCCTTCTCTTCGCTACTCAAAGCCGATTCGTTAAGCTGTTCACCATTAGCAAGTTGCTGTCTTGAAAACTGCCACTCCGGTACAGCCGCAATAGGTTCAGTAACTGGCGTTACCTGGTGATAACTAACATGACGTATTTTGGCGCAAATATAACCTTCAGCATCACACAAATCGATATCAATTAACGGCAATTTAGCTGTAGAGGAATCTCTATTAAAGTGACGAATCCAAGCATACATAGTGCTGTGATTGCAGGCTTTGATAATATCGATACTCTCTAGCGCGTTCGGTAAGCTTGGTAGCAATATCGACCTCAAAGTAGACTCTGACGTAAAATCACCGTCTTGAAAAAGTGCCGGTCCTAAAATAATACTAGTAGCCGCCTGCAAGACACTGTCCATTAAACTTGGATGAAGTATAAAATGGTTTTTCGACTCTTGTAGGCATGCTGGTAGTACCAATTCAACCAAGATCTGCTGTTCACCTTGCCAAATATTTTTCATACCCTGTTGGGTAACGCCGTAGTGCACCTCCATGGCATTAAATAGCTGATAATACAAGTCGGCATTAAGACTACCCCGAACCATATCGGCTTTTAGCTTAGTAACATCTAACCAGGTGTCAGTTTTCGACGCTGGCGTAGTTTCTGACTCGCCATTAGCGGTATGCTCAGACTGGCTATTCGATAACTGGTCTATTACGCTCTGTCGAACAATACCATAACCCTGGCAATGAACAATTTCAGTTCCAACTAATCCGCCATCGGTGTAAATATCGTAATAGATTTTTTCTTCTCCCTCCCGCCGTAACGCGATATGCACATCCAGCTCGGGGCCCGCCAAGCTGATCGGTTGAGCCCAGATCAGGTCGCAAAGCATGATGTTTATGCCATCTGATAAAGTTGCTTGTTGTATAGCAGCTCTTGCCATTTCTAAATAGCAAGCAGCGGGTAGTACTTTTTTTCCTCCCACTTGATGATCGTTCAAGAAAAACAGATCGTCAGTCAGTCTCGATGTGAAACGGAGTTCTTCTATATCTGATGTATTCTCGTGGAGCAAGGGATGGAGCTGAATAGCCTCAATCTTATTGCCAATATTGGCATCGACTTGATTCGACGAGCTTACTTGGTCTTTACCTAGTGAGCGAATGTCTGCATTCCAATAACGCTCTCTGGCAAAAGGGTAAGTTGGTAAACTAATACGCTTAGGCTGACGATCTTTGTATGATTGACCTTCATATAACCGATGCCAATCCAATTTTAAGCCATTGGCCCACAGCTCTATTAACTTGGCATATTTCTTTTTATCAATCCATACAGCGACAGTCTCCTGCATATCTTCATCCATAACGATGGTCGACAGTACACCTCGGCTATTAACATGCTGATCATTGTTAGTATTCTTTTTCACCTGCCCCCGGTATAGCTGTGAGATGTTGTTTTCACCAGCCAGATATCGGTTTAACTTATCGAGCAACTCTTCAAGAGATGAAACCAATAGACCCAGCCGTTCATCCATTACCACGCGCCCAACTTGTAAACTGTAGACGACATCAATTAAACAAGCCTTATCAATATTCATGTCGAGCCATGTCGTTAATTGATAGACCTTATCATCAAGCTGAACCGCGGTACGGGCAGATAGAGGTACCATCACTACGCCATTAAACTCCGGCTTGTCTAGCCTATCTAGCTGCGCTTTTCCTTGTCCTAATTCACCCTCCAAATCTGGAATAGAATTTGATGTAGCGTGCGAGATAGTATTTGGCAGTGACTGAGACCAAATATATTCTTGCACGATCACGTGAGCATTGGCACCGCCCGCACCAAATGATGAAATACCTGCCGTACGAGGTATTTCTCGCTCTTCACCACCTCGCGTAACTATCGGCCTAGTCCAATCAACTATCTCCTGCTGTATATAAAAAGGAGTATTGGCAAAATTAATTTCCGGATTAGGCTCTTGTGCATGCAGCGACGGCACCAACT
>JANQMK010000465.1 GCA_028280085.1 Pseudomonadales bacterium | reverse complement strand
TGAATTTGTCGATGCCTTGCAACACGCGGGCTTTTTATCTGCCTTGGTTCCCGAATTATATGGGGGGAGTGGTCTGCCATTGCGGGCAGCGTGTGCGATTCTTGAAGAGATACAAAAAAGTGGCTGTAATGGGGCTGCTTGTCATGCCCAGATGTATACCATGGGGACGCTACTTCGGCATGGCAATGAATCGCAGAAGGAAAGATACTTGCCAGCTATTGCGTCAGGTGATCTGCGTTTGCAGGCGTTTGGTGTGACTGAGCCTGATGCTGGTACAGACACCACTCGTATATCTACCTATGCGAAACGAGAAGGTTCCCACTTTCGTGTCAACGGACAAAAAGTTTTTATTTCTCGCGTTGAGCATTCTGATCTGATGATACTTTTAGTACGGACTACACCACGCCATTCTGTGAGTAAAACCACTGATGGTATGTCGGTCTTACTAGTCGATCTGCGTGAGTCCATTGGCAATGGCTTAACTGTTAAGCCAATTGCCACTATGATGAATCATTTCACTACTGAATTATTTTTTCATGACTTAATGGTGCCGGTGGACAATTTAATTGGTGAAGAAGGAAAAGGCTTCCGCTATATTATGGATGGCATGAATGCTGAGCGTATTTTAATTGCCTCTGAATGCATCGGAGATGCGCGCTGGTTTGTTACCAAAGCCAGTGATTATGCGCGCAGCCGCGAGGTTTTTGGCCGGCCCATAGGGCAAAACCAGGGCGTACAGTTTCCCATTGCCAGAGCGCACATACAAACTCAAGCGGCAGCCGCCGTTGTTAGTAATGCTGTTGATAGGTTTGATGCGGGACTTTCTGCCGGTAGTGAAGCCAATATGGCAAAACTGCTGGCATCGGAAGCATCTTGGGCAGCAGCAGATACCTGTTTGCAAACGCTTGGAGGATATGGTTTTACTGAAGAATATGATGTAGAACGCAAATACCGAGAAACGCGCCTCTATCAAGTGGCTCCTATTTCTACTAATTTGATTTTATCTCATATTGCTGTACATGACTTAGGGCTACAGAAATCTTTTTAAAAGCTGGCGATAGAGCTAATGAATATTTTTCTGCTGCGACTGACGTATCGAGGGTGAGGTGCATACAACCAGGTCATTAACATCGCCACTGATCAGTTGCTTTTGATCAGTCGCTTTGAATCGATTGAGTCATTGATGATTTATAAGAAGGTGTCCAATCATGTTAGTGGGTGAAATGCTTGTTCCTGCTGTAGTTGTATCTATGTTAGAGGGCTTGTGTTTGCGGCACGGGGTAGCGCCAAGCGCCATTTTTTCAGCCGCTGGGGTTGACTTAGTTGAGTTGAAGCGTGGCAAAGATGGTTTTAGTGCTGAACAAAGTGAGCGAGTCATGGACGAGCTCATTGTGGCTAGTGGCATCAATCATATGGGATTATGTTTAGGACAAACCCTACAAATTGAGTCGCTAGGATTATTTGGGCCACTGATTGCGAGCTGCGCTACACCCCGGCAGGCCATAACCACTTTTTCGCAATATAAACGGCTATTACATGGCACTTTAGATATTCAACTCACAGAGTACAAAGAATACGGTGTTATTCGGTATGCCTCCAATGATGAATTGCCTATCGGTATTAAACCCTACTATGCCGAAGCAATACTGTCTGCTGTGGTGATGTTAGGTGGACTTTTTTTAGGGCACCCCATACAACCAACAAAGGTTTATTTTCGACACGCTCAGCCGAGTTACCAAGAGGAGTATGATAAGATATTTGGCTGTCCCATCTTTTTTAACCAATCTTATGATGGTATCTATTGTGATAATAAATTGCTAGATCAGCCTATGATCAGTGGTAATGCTGCTTATAATGCGGATCTGCTATGCCAAGGTAGTGAAGCGCTCAAGTTATTTGGTGCTTCTTCGGTGCAATTGGTTGTTGATATTTTACGACACAATATTCACCTGCCTGGTTTTGGGTTGCAACAAATTGCCGATGTACTTTGCGTTAGCCCTCGCACTTTACAGCGTGAACTCAAGAAACATAATATCCGGTTTAGTGATATAAAAAACCAAATACGCTTCGACTATGCAAAAGAGTTGCTGTTACAGAAAACCGTTACTATTGGTCAGATCGCCGACCAGCTGGGTTATAGTGATCGAAGCAACTTTGTACATGCTTTTCGACGCTGGTCGGGACTTTCGCCGTCCGAGTATCAAAAGTCCTGTTAATATAAGGTGTTCTTGGGACAGAATGTGGCGTGTAAATGATGCAGCCATTGACTGCCCATTTGAAACATTCTGATGTTATGATGGCGTTGAATAATGGTCGCTTTGAATATATAAATCAACGCGGTAGTAGTGCGTTAAAAATAACTGGAAAAGAAGAATTAGGTACAAATGCGAAAATATTGTCGAGTTATGACCGTGGCGTTTATTGTCTTATCACTGGCCGGTTGCTCCAGTGTCTATAAATTAACGGGCCGTGTACTGGTTTCTTATGGCGAAGACACGTTGATTCCTTATGTAATGGCTAGAGATGATTTTGATATGGCTTGCTCGATGGGTGAATCTCTCAGTTACTTGCTCAGTTCTTTTGAAATGCACCAAGTTGATATAGGGCGATTGTTTATATTGGACAATACTATTGCTGCGATGTGTTCTGAGCGTATAGCGGCTGAACATGAACTGAGATACCTAAGGGCGCTTTACCAAAAGCGGCCGGTTGAAGCTCAGGATGCCAGAATTGCAAAAAAACGCTTTATTAACCAAGCCGCCAATCGGCAGCTCGCCGCCTACCAAAAAATGTTGGCACAATTTCATCTAGCCACTGATTGGCAGTGCCCTTACTATGCTAGTGAGTGGGATGAACTCTCGTTTGTCATTGGCATGCTAGCGGGGGTACAAGCGCTGGTAAATGATGTGAATAGTGGTACGCGTTTAGGCGTTGAAAAAAATACAGCATTGCGAGTTGCCGGGTTAACGGAGTGCGTCGATAACGTCAAATGGTGGGGATTGCCATTGGCATTGCGAGCAGCCGTGTGGACGATGGTGCCTGGCATAGTGCCTGAGGGCGTGGACCCTTGGGAGGCATTGTCTCAGGCTAATCAGCAAGGTATTAGGGACGGTGTGCGGTTAGCTACAGTAGTTTATATTTTGGCCGCCAATGCCCACGGCAACAATGACAAGATTCGTCAGGCAGTCACTCACTTTGCCAATGCCGCGCCAGTGACGACAGTAAGCCGGCGCCAATACGCGATGTTCGACAGCATCTCATATTTTTATGTACAACTTGCTTCGGACCGTCTGTGGACTGAGAAACGAGGTATTAGAACTCCTCTAGGTAAGTTGGGGAGTTTTGCTATACTCGAAGAAGGCGGTCAAACATTAAACGATAATGCATCGTTTAACATTGATGACTTGATGTAACCTCGAGGTAACTTGGATAACTCCAGGCTGAAGATAACATGGAATGTGGTGGAGTGAAGCTGAACAGTAGACAAATGATAGCCGGGGTAGCTGCTATTTTTTCGCTACTCTATTCCCTGACTGGTTTTGCCAAAACTGATCAAAAGACATTATGTGTCTGGGATATCGTGGGTAGGAATGGCGAGATTTTCAACCTCATGATGGATTTTCAAATTGAGGCCTTACGATGGGGGGTTGATATTAAGCCAATTGTGTTTACCGATGAGAGGATTGCCGCTGAAGATTTTAAAGCCAAGCGCTGTGAAGCGGTGGTTTTAACCGGCATGAGAGCAAGAGCATTTAATGGTTTTACGGGGAGCTTAGATTCGTTTGGCACATTGCCTAGCTATGAGCATTTAAAGGTAGCTTTACAGGCTTTTAAGCACCCTAAACTTGCTACTAGAATGGTCAAGGGGCCATTTGAAGTCATCGGCGTTATTCCCATGGGAGCAGCGTACTTTTTTGTCAATGATAGAACCATAGACACGCCAGCGGAGTTGGCCGGCAAGAAAATTGCCGTATTAGATCATGATGAGTCGCAGCTAAAAATGGTCTCTCGTGTCGGTGGTGCACCCATCTCCGTCGATGTGACAACGTTTGCTGGCAAGTTTAATAATGGCACTATTGATGTCTGTGGGGCACCCGCTGAGGCCTATGGTATCCTTGAACTCTACCGAGGGCTTGATCCGAATGGAGGTATTATTCGTTTTCCTGTACTTCAGGTAACTGCTCAAATTATTACATGGCGGGAGCATTTTCCGGAAGATTTTGGTCGTAAGTCTCGAGCATTTTTCTATGACCAATTCGGTATTCGCCTGGCTCAGATAAAGAAGGCTGCCGATAATATTGACAAGAAGTGGTGGGTCGATATTCCGACAGAGAAAAATCATCACTACTTAGAGATAATGCGTGAGGCACGCTTGGCCTTGCGTGATGATCGGATCTATGATGCTGATGCAATGCGCTTTTTACGCAAAGTGCGTTGTAAAATCGATGGTGCCAATCCTGAATGTACTGAACGGAAAGAGTAAGCGCCTAAGTTTTTACGCTTTAATCTCTAATTACTATCATATGCAGTAACTGGCACATGAAATAATGGCCACATCAAATAACTGCCATTCTACCATCTGCGGCGCCGTTGGTGCTTTGCTGCTTGCCGAAGAGGTGTTCTTTTCCATTGCTTAGCCAATAACCTTTTAGATGTAGGCGTGTTTTCTTTACGTGGTTACCCATACGGAATATAGTCATTGATCTATATAGTAAGCATATATACCATGTATGTCTTGTGGCAGCATCATAGCTAGCTGCAATAGACCAAAAAGAGCAAAGATATAGAAATGTGTTAGAAAATGCTAACTCTAAAAGTGGGTTTGCCAATTACTATGATAACGCTTAGGTACTATGGTAACACTTAAGTACTATGATAACGCTTTGGTAGCGATGCTGAGCATAGCACAGTAGGAGTGAATACTTATGTCGGAAATTCGTTATGATGGCCGTGTGGTAATTGTTACTGGTGCGGGTAACGGTTTGGGTAAGAGTCATGCGCTGCAGTTTGCTGCCCGTGGTGCTCAAGTTGTTGTGAACGATCTAGGGGGTAGCGCTTTTGGCGAAGGGGCTGACACAGCCGCAGCAGACATTGTTGTCGATGAAATTAAAGCCGCTGGCGGTGACGCCGTTGCCAACTATGATTCAGTGACCGATGGTGAAAGTATCGTGCAGGCGGCATTAGATACCTATGGTCGTATCGATGTGGTGGTTAACAATGCGGGCATTTTGCGTGACACCAGTTTTCATAAGATGACGGACGGTGATTGGCAGCTGGTCATGGATGTACATTTAATGGGAGCTTATAAGGTATCTCGCGCCGCCTGGGAACATATGCGTGAACAACAGTATGGCCGCATTGTTTTCACCGCCTCTGCCGCTGGAATCTACGGTAACTTTGGTCAAGCTAACTACGCAGCGGCAAAGTTAGCACAATACGGCTTGGCGCAAACCTTGGCGGTAGAAGGTGTAAAGAGAAATATTTTGGTTAACACCATTGCGCCAATTGCCGGTTCAAGGCTCACTGAAACCGTTATGCCGCAGGAGATAGTTGAACAGTTAAAACCAGAGTATGTCAGCCCGTTGGTACTGAAATTATGCGATGAAAAGCATCAAGAGACGGGCTGTCTTTACGAAGTTGGGGCAGGTTGGATTGGCCAATTGCGTTGGCAGAGAACCTTGGGTGTTGGCTTTGCCCTTGATCATCCTATTACGCCAGAGGCAGTAGTCGCGGCTTGGGATAGTATCTCGGACTTTAGTCATGCAGACAACCCTGCCAATATACTAGCATCAATGGAAGTCATTATGGGGAATTTAGCTAACCAAACAAAAAATTAAAAACAGTTAGTTACCAGTAAACCTGTTTAGTCGATGGGGAGAGCATCATAATGGGGCCGTTACATGGGGTAAAAATTATTGAATTCGTTGGGATTGGACCAGGACCTTTTTGTGCCATGTTGCTATCCGATTTAGGTGCAGAAGTGATTGCGATTGAACGGATTGGCAATAAGGGGCAGGGTAACCCGTCAGAGATACTGACTCGTGGCAGAAAATCTATAGCCTTAGACCTGAAACAGCCCGCGGGGCTTGAGGTAGCGCGTAAACTTGTGAGCACCGCCGATGGTTTAATCGAGGGCTTTCGCCCTGGAGTCATGGAGAAGTTAGGCTTAGGTCCCGAAGAGAGCTTAGCGAGTAACCCTAAATTAGTATATGGTCGTATTACGGGCTGGGGGCAATTCGGCCCTTTGGCCAAGGCAGCTGGCCACGATATTAATTATATTGCGCTTAGTGGTGCTCTTCACGCCATGGGGGAAAAAGATAGAGCACCGATGCCGCCACTTAATCTTGTGGGTGACTTTGGTGGTGGTGGCATGCTACTTGCCGTCGGTATTCTCGCGGCCTTGTTAGAGGCGAAAAATTCCGGCCAAGGTCAGGTCGTCGACGCCGCCATGACCGATGGCTCATCGTTATTAATGGCTATGATTTATGCCTTTAAAGCAGCGGGTACGTGGGAGAATCAGCGTGAATACAACTTTTTAGATGGTGCCGCTCATTTTTATAGTACTTATCGCTGTGCGGACAACAAATGGATTTGTATAGGCTCAATAGAACCGCAATTTTATGCCTTATTGCGGGAGAAAGCGGATATTACAGATAATGCCTTTGATGCCCAATTCGACCGTAAAGAGTGGCCCGCACTAAAACAACAGTTAGCTGAGATCTTTTTAACAAAAACCCGTGCGGAATGGTGTGAACTAATGGAAGGTACTGATGTTTGTTTTGCTCCAGTGCTTGATTTGGATGAAGCGCCCAACCATCCTCACAATATTGCGCGACAGACTTTTCAAACTGTTGAGGGAGTGATACAACCATCGCCAGCACCTCGCTTTAGTCGCACGGTTGCGGAAGTGCAGAGTTCACCTGTAGCAGTCGGTGATCATAGTGATGTCGTGCTTAGAGAGCATGGCTATGATGATGTGGCGATTGAGAAATTACGGGCGGCTAATGCAATTTAGTATTGAACGATAAATACATCGTAGCGAAAGAGCAAAAGTGGTTTTTTTAGCAAATTATATTTTTCACATAACAGGTAGTTGAACGAAGCAGTGGGGTCAGTTGTGGTTTTTCCTAAAGATCAGTTAGATAGTCATATAGGTTTTTTGGTCAGTGACATAGCGCGCCAGATGACTACTGAATACAACCGGGTGATGGAGCCAATATTTGGGCTAACGCGGTCGCAGTTCAGAGTTATCATTCAGTTATTACGCCAGGATGGTCAAACTCAATCCCAATTGGCGACTGTTTTGCAGGTGGGCAAGGTATCAGTGGGTGGCATTGTTGATCGATTGGAATATAGTGGTTGGGTTGAGCGCCGTCCTGATCCCTCAGACCGACGTTCTAACTTAGTTTACTTAACTGAGAAAGGTCGATCGGCTCAAGATAAAATGATTGAAATAGGCAGGGGGTTGACGCGCCAAACCCTGAAAGGGCTGACAAAAGAAGAACGTGATCAATTGGTTGATCTGTTGTTAGTGGTAAAAAGGAATCTTCAATCAATAGAAGATGTTAAAGATACCTCTATACGTCTGATCACGAATAAGTAAAAGCAATGTATATAAAGAAAAGCAATGCATAATGGAAAAACCAAAACGGTATTGCAACTCGTTGCCACGCTTTTTTCAGTACTGTTGCCGAAAGACGGGCCTGACTGCCGATTCAGTCAAATATAATTAACATTTGGTAAGTTAACTATTTGAGGTGAACCATGGTTTATCAATTTGAGTCTTCGACACCATCTTATCCAGCCGAGCATTGCTTTATTGCTAATAGTGCCGATGTCATTGGCAAGGTAAAGTTAGGTCATTTATGTAGTGTCTGGTTTGGTGCGGTCATTCGAGCAGACGACGATACTATTACTATCGGCGACGGCACCAATGTGCAAGACTGCGCTGTATTGCATTGTGACCCAGGCTATCCATTGACAATTGGTGAGAATGTAACTATTGGTCACAAAGCTATGTTACATGGCTGCTCGATTGGTGATGGCTCTTTAATTGGCATTAATGCCGTTGTGCTGAATGGTGCCAAGATTGGTAAAAACTGTTTGATCGGGGCCAATGCGTTAGTGACTGAGAACACGGTAATACCCGATGGCTCAATGGTATTGGGATCTCCAGGCAAGGTAAAGAAAACGCTATCGGAACAAGAACAAGAGGTTATAGGATTATCGGCTGAGCATTATCGTGGTAAAGTGACTCGCTATTTAACGAGCTTAACGACAGTCACTAAATGAGTGCTTAGGATTGTCTAGTCTTGATATGCTTGAATGAACGCCAAAAAAGTAGGCTGTTATAATCGATGATGAATCACTGTAGTGGTGAATCAAGTGGTAACATAGTGACTGCATTAATTCCGCTAATGCCACTAATGGTGGTGTCATTAACCGGTTGACGATAGAGTTTAGAGCCAACGGATGGACAGCTTATTTTTTTCTTTATCGAAGTTAATTTGGTATGCTATTAAGCCCGGCAACCTGATCGTTATTGCCATTATAGTTGCGTTCTGCTTCTTATATAAGGGGCGTGTGGTGTGGGCTAAGCGGTTGCTTGCTGCTATAACTGTCCTGTTATTACTTATTTTGTTGTTGCCTATTGGCCCCTTATTATTGTATTCCCTGGAGTCTCGCTTTGATGCCAATCCGCCATTACCCGAGCATGTTGACGGCATCATTGTTTTAGGTGGTGCTATTGACCCGGTTGGCTCGTATCAGTGGCAGCAGGTTGAAATAGGAGGCTCGGCAGAAAGACTCT
The DNA here is from genome assembly GCA_028280085.1 of Pseudomonadales bacterium. Taxonomy (GTDB): domain Bacteria; phylum Pseudomonadota; class Gammaproteobacteria; order Pseudomonadales; family JANQMK01; genus JANQMK01. Next base: position 6,718 of record JANQMK010000465.1, on the reverse strand, counting down.
ATGCTTTATCGGTTTTGGCACAACAGTATCCACAAGCGAAATTGGTTTATACCAGTGGTAGCGGAAGTCTTATGAATCAGCGCTATAAAGATGCTGATGTAGCAAAGTTGTTTTATCAGACGTTGGGATTGAATCAAGCAAACATGGTATTTGAGCGAGAGTCGAGAAATACTTACGAAAATGCAGTTAATAGTAAAAACATCATTAAACCTACTGCCGGTGAAGTGTGGATATTAGTGACTAGTGCTTCACATATGCCTCGATCGATCGGTATATTTTGTCATATAAACTGGCCTGTAATCCCTTACCCAGTGGATCATAGAACATTACCCCATTCGCTCTATGCCATCAGCCTAGATTTTATGGCTAATCTTGGCCAGATTGAGTTAGCGCTAAGAGAATGGATTGGTCTGATTACCTACTATTTTACTGACAAATCTGCCGCGATATATCCCGATCAGTGCTAGCAGATAGCCGCCGTTAACCTTAATTCGTTATCTTTAACCCTATTTCGTTATCTTAGTAGCAGCAACGGGCGTTGGGTACGCTCCAACATCTTAGCAGTAAAACTGCCGAGTAGAAAGTTGCGTACTCGGTTGTGGCTAAATGCTCCCATGAGCGTCAAATCGATATTCTGTTCAGCTTGGTATGTTGCTAGTGCTTCGTCAATCTTGCCGTGTATGGTTGCGGCTGTAACGGTGACGCCGGCGGTAGTCAATTGACTGGCAACCTCGTCTAGCGAGGCGTCATGGCGAGTTAGTTTAGTAACTACTCGAACTAGATGACATGGGATAGACTTAAATAGTGGGCTCAAGGCAACCATCCGTAACGCCTTATTTGCTGCATCGCTGCCATCATAGGCCAGCATGATTTTTTCAGGTAGAGAAAATGTTCTGTTGACAACTAGAATTGGTTTGTGAAGCGCGCGAATAATGGCTTCTAATTGTGTGCCGATACCGGCTTGGCTATCTTCGTGCTGCTCGCCCCGAATACCTACCACTAGCATATGAATCCGTTGTTCCATATCCACCATTGCTTCGGTTAAACTACCGTGTCGCTGCCGTAGTTTAACGCTTTTGACGCCAATTTTGTCAGCCCTTTTTTTCGCTGCTTGGAGCATGATATTGCCTTTTTTTATCAGTAGACGTGTTCGCTCTCGTTCTATAGCTATTAGTTCGTCTAGCAACTCTGCTGATGAGCTTAAACCAATCGTACCGGTTAACTCTGACACGGGAGGCATAGCGTGTTGTTCAATATTGTGCAAAAATTTAAGTGGCGCATTCATAGAGTGAGCAATCCAGGCGGCATAATCGCAAACAGCCTGACTAAAGGTGGAACCGTCAATACACGATAGAACAAATTTATTATTATCCATTAATGTTCTCCTAAAGCGCGATCTATTTCGGTGGCTAGTCACCGATACCAGCGTATCTGAACATAGATTCACTTGCTTATTGAGGCTGATAATATTGAGTTCAACTTATTAAAGGCTGAATTGCCTAAAAAAATGACCTTTACTTAAGTCAGTAATAATTTTTTTTACTACCTCCTTTGTAAAAGTAGTTTGGGTTATAGGCAAAAAAATCTCACCGCTGCATACCGAGCAAATACCGTACGCCAAATTATAAACTGAGACAACTCATTGTTTTGGCAGATTGCAAATAATACTAGTTGAAAGGGGGTGATTTTTTTATGTGGAAAATACGCACCCAAGATTTAAAACTTGGTGTAGTCATTAGCATTTTTCGCTCACAACCGATGACTCGATCATAATTTCCGACGTGGCAAGCGGAATATCTACGGATATTATCAAGACGTCTGTGTGTTTAGTAGTCGTCTTTGCCAGAGTTGCATCGCCATTCATTGTTAGCATCTTGTTAGCATGGCCGTGATACTTAGTGCTGCTTTGTGGGTACAACCAATATAATCAGGTTTGGTTTATACAGTGGTATCGAGTTCCTTTTTCGATGGCATTGCTTTTTTGACATTATCGCCAACAAGTTGAGGCTGATGAGTATTGGTACCTTGTCTGGCGACAGGTGAATTTAACAATATACGCCCTAATTTTTGTTTGCCCAGTATTGGCGTAAAGCTATTGCCGCTCCATACTTTTTCGCCCGCTATCCAAACGCCACTGACAACGCCATCAGAACGATTGACTAACTGTTGATGCTGGAAGATTTCGCTGTAGATCATCTGTCGGTTCGCGGCGGAATCGTAACTTGCTAGCGCTGTGGGGTTTATAAGTACCATGTCTGCTTGCGCCCCCAGATCTAGGGTGCCGATATCTAAGCCAAAAAACTCTGCCGGCTTTTTTGTGAGTCGGTTTATTTGCCGGCTGACCTCTTGTAAAGACTCTTCTTGCGCAATTTTTAGGGTAATTAGATTCCCATCCCAGAAAGCTAAGTTAGTCAAATGAGCTCCGCTATCATTAAAACCGGGCAAGGTATATTTATGGCGCAACATCCTTTTAACCATACTGTGATCTTTGTTAGCAATGTCTACCCACCAGCGGAAATCAGTATCGTAGAGACGTAGTATCTGCAAAAAAAAGTCCGCTTCGTCTTTCACATCCAGAAAATGTTTGTTAAAGAGCGTTGCTTCTTCTTCATTAACCGTGCCTTGGCCAGTGACGAGAAAATCTTTTAAGCGGTGATAGATAGAACCTAAAGTAGAGCCTTGCCAGGGCCTAAAAGGGCAGTACTCGACATGGAATAAATAGATATCTCTTACGACGTTATATTGCGGTGCGCCTAAGCCTGTTTTGGATTTAAAGTGCTCCCAAGTAAAGCCTCTGCGGCCGGAGTACCAATCCTTTTTAAATTGCTCGACAAATGCTGGGTCGTTCAGTAATTTCTTACGGCCTTCCCTATCATCTCGTTCACAAGCGATCAAGCGTGATGTTGAAGGTAATTCCTCGAGCATCGGCGAATCGACGCCATTGGCCCAAACACGAAACTGGGTTGACAAAGCTTGAAAATGAAAATTGCCCCGGATCAAATTAGAGTTAAGAAATTTAGCAACACGCAAAATAAATAGAGTTGATCTTTTAGGAGCCATAGCAAAGTCTAATGCAGATAGGGCGGTTACCTTTAAAGGTTTTTTGTACAAACGGCCACTGGTAAACAAAAACCGCCAGGCTGTCAATAAAATATTATCGGTAAAAGGCGTCGTTTGCCAGACTCGGTCATATTTACGCACAACATCGAGTAGTTCTTTTATTTCGATATTATTGGCATGTTGTGATGGAATGCGCTTATCTTTGTGTGGCGCATTGGCAAGGTAGTGAAAAGGTAGACCGTCTGTAGAAAAACCGGCGTAGCCTTGGTTCATTGCCTCCTCCAGTAGCCAGGCCATTCGATGTTGCTCTTCCGGCGTGGGTTGTCGCTGGATAGCGGCGTCTAACCCCATCACTTGAACGCGTAGCATCGAGTGAGGGATAAGTGGGACCAAATTAGGTCCTAATTTGATGTTATTAAAGTGCTCGAGATAGGCTTGTGTATTATTCCAGGTAATGTTTTTAACCACTTTTTGCAATACACTCTTTGGTATATTCTCGACGCGGGTGAAGCAACTAACTAATGCGCTTTCACCATTATCGATTTGCGCACCAAACGCGGCACCAATACTGCAGTTACCGATGACAGCAGTAGTAGTGCCGTGGCGTACTGCTTCATGTAGACCCGGATTTATTTCCACTTCTAAGTCAAGGTGGGTATGAATATCGAGTAATCCGGGCATTAGCCATTGGCCACTTGCGTCAATCAGGTTGTCGGCATATTGTGCTGGTAGTTGTATGCCTTTGGCAGCAATCTTACCGTCCAACACTGCGATATCGATAGATTGTGGCGCATGACCGCTGCCGTCAAAAACAAGCGCATTTTTTATCAACAGATCCCATTTAACATTAGTCGTTTTCATATCAATTATTCCTTCACTGTGCACGCTAATACTGGCAGTATTGGACTTAACTTAAGATCAAGCACTATTCAATAATCAATGACAACTTATTTTTACCAGGGTAAAAATTAGGTTAGTTGGCTTATACTTATCTCTTGCTGGACTTCCACTAGGCAATGTTGATCATTTACTAGTGTAATCACCCATTTCTATAATATTGATAAAATGGCGTTATTATTTAATTAGGCATACGTTTGGATAGAAGAGCTGCCATCTCTATGTTAAGCACTATGCGTTGCCTTCTACTCATTTTTTTTGAATGGCTTACTGTACCAAGACTGTTAGATTTACCAAGATTTTTAGACTTTCTGTTACTTTCTTGCCATGTATTACATTTTTATCATAACACCAAAGATGGGCCAATGACCAATTGTCGCTACGCCACTGCGCTACCACCTGAAAAGAGTTTAACTTGTAGGCTCTTCTGATTTGTATCAAGTAGTCTGAACTCAATGTGGTGATGAAATAATATTCGTACTACACTGTTTACACCTGGCTTTCGTTGGCGAAATATGTTGGATAAAAAATACTCTCTATCTGTTGCTAAGCGTAGTAAATGGCGGAAAATAACGAACCCAATTTAGTTATGTTGGTTCCCTCTAGTTGTAAGCGGCTTTATTGAAGCGCCCAGGCTGATGTTGATCACAATTGCTGATCAACGGTGATCGGGCAACGAAGTACAGTCCTAGTATGTTGACGTATAAGTCTAAAAAGATAAGCTTATAAATGTATCTATGAGAATGGAGTGGGGCGATGAGACTTGTCTTAACATTAGTACTTATCGCGGCTTTTATTGGCGCTTGCAGTAAAGCTCCGGACCGCGTGGTAACGATTGCGATAAATCCATGGCCCGGTTATGAGTTTCTGTATTTGGCAGAAAAGAAAGGTTACTTTGACGAGATTGGTGCAAATATTAAATTAGTTCAATTGAGTTCCCTAGCGGACGGCCAACGGGCCTATATCAATGGACGTGTTGACGGCTTAGCAAGTACTATTATTGAAGCAGTTCAGGCTGAACCCCTTGGAGGTAAGCCATTGCAGATTGTAATGGTCCCCGACTATTCCAATGGTGGTGACGTTATCATAACCAGTAAAGATCTGCCAAACGTAGCTAGCCTTAAGGGCAAAACTGTCGGCTGCGAAGTTTCATCTTTGGGGATTTATTTTTTGCAAAGAGCTCTCTCCAAATCAGGTTTATCATTATCTGATGTTAACGTTGTTAATGTCGAACAAGCGGTTGGCAGCCAAGCGATGGCGGAAAATAAAATAGATGCTTTTGTTTCTTATCCACCAGTATCTTTAAATATCCTCAAAGATCCGAATCGGCATGTTGTTTTTAGTAGTGCTGATATACCGGAAGAGATTATTGATACTGTGTCCCTTTCTACTGAGGTTGTTGAACAATATCCGGATATTGTGCCGAAGCTGCATAAAGCCTGGCACAAGGCGCTAAATTTTGCAAAAAACCATAAAGCCGAAGCCTATGGCATAATGGCAGCAAGAGAAGGAATTACACCTGCTGAATTTGAGGCAGCTTTATCTGATCTGCTGATATTGGACCTCGACGTGCAAGCAAGGCTGTTTTCTAATCCAGAAAAATTGGTAGCTGCTACCGAAGAAGTTTGTAAAACGCTAGTGCATGTTAAATCTATTTCAACCAACTGTTCAGCATTACCCAATATGATTTACCAGGGTAAACTATGAATATTGTTAGGCATCGTTAGTATGAGTGTGAAGAGACCGGCCTCACTATCACTATCATTTAAGCTCAATATTCCCATTGTGGTTTGCTGTTGTCTGATTCTGTTTATCGTATTAGGCCTAACCTACTATAAACTGCAACAACTAATACAAAATGAGATTACGAGAGAATCCCGCTACATCACTGATACGCTCAGTATCTCCGCCGAGTTAAACTATTCTCCCGTTTACATTAGAGGCATTATTCAATCAATAGCGGCTAATAAAAATATTGATCATTTATCGCTGATTGATTTTAACACCGGCATTGTTGTCGCTGATAATCACCAAGAGTACATAGGACAAAAGCTTTACAAGGTAGGCAATGAACACGAAAATGCGCTATTTGCTCACCATCAAGCGAAATCCCATTTCACGACCTCGTCATCACAATCCGATAACATTTATTATCAAACAGTTGATGTTAACTTGGTTAATGTTGATATTAGTCGATTGTCTCGTTACACCATTTTGCTCGCTTATGACAAATCCGAAGCTTTTTATCGGGCACAAACGGATTTGCTGCCGTTTATATCCACGATATCATTGCTACTTATCGTGACATTGCTAATCATTTATTGGGTACAACGTAAAATACTATTGCAACCGATTTGCCAATTTATCAATACTATAGATAGTCAAAAGGCGTCTGAATCGCTAATAAAAATTGATATTAAGAATAAGGATGAATTGGGTCAACTTGCCGCAAGCTACAATCAACTTATTCAGGAGAGATCAGAAAAGGAGCAACTGTTAGCTGAGGCGCGCCAATATATCGATGGAGTAACGGATAACGTGCCGGTGCTGCTAGCCTATGTTGATAGCGAGCAGCGATACCAGTTTGTCAATAAAAACTACGAGCGTTGGTTTGACATACCCACTGAAAAATTTATTGATAAGCATCTCTCAAATAGCTTAGGTAATAAAGTTTATGAGCTAGTACTGCCTTATATTGAAGCGGTGTTGAGTGGCGAGCAAGTCTCCTTTGAATTTCAGATGCCTTTTCCAAACGGAGCAG
>JANQMK010000441.1 GCA_028280085.1 Pseudomonadales bacterium | reverse complement strand
TCCGCGCTGAAGGCAGACAGCCCAAACAGGCCCAGGCAGGCAATCAGGATGGCGAGCAGAGCAAAGGTGGCGGCAAGCTGACCTGCCTTCTGTTCGGCTTCATACATCTCGGCGAGGTCTTCGTCGAGGAAATAGTATTCGAACGGCCAGCCGGGCGCCCAGGTCTGCCACGTCTGTTCCAGCTCGAGCTTTGGCGATGGGCCCGGATGTTTTATTAATGGATGAGCCGTTAAGCGCATTGGATGCACTGACCCGAGCCAATTTGCAAGACGAAATTGAAACGATTTGGTCACAAGAAAAGAAAACAGTGGTATTGATTACCAATGATGTCGATGAAGCTTTGCTATTGGCAGATCGTATTATCCCTCTTAACCCTGGCCCGCGCGCTACCTTAGGACCTGAATTTGTGGTTAATCTACCGCGTCCTCGTGACCGTACTACGATTAATCACAATAAAGAATTTGTCCGTTTGCGACGTGAGGTGACGCAATATCTTATCGATATCGCAGCTTCCGACGCTAGTGATAGCAATGCTAGAGTGATCAAATTACCTGAAATACTTCCCAATACTGCGGATGAGAACTTACCAAAAGGCGTAAAACAAGTTGCTAAACCCCGTAGTTTAGACCTCAGTCGATATGTCGAGTTTTCTAAAACGACAAAAATTTATCCAACTCCCCATGGACCGCTAACAGTGGTTGAAGATTTTGATCTAAAGATGAAGAAGGGCGAATTTATCTCTCTTATTGGTCATTCGGGTTGTGGTAAGTCGACTGTTCTTTCTATGGTGGCAGGGCTCAATGCTATTAGCGATGGCGGTATTATTCTAGATAATAAAGAAGTTACTACGGCGGGGCCTGATAGAGGGATAGTCTTTCAAGCGCCGAGTCTATTCCCTTGGATGACTGCCTATGAAAACGTGGCACTCGGTGTTAACAAAGTATACCCTCACGCAAGCAAAAGTGAACGCAAGGATATTATAGAGTACTACTTAACTCGGGTGGGTTTAGGGGGAGCTATTCATAAGAAATCCTCTGAACTTTCCAATGGTATGAAGCAGCGGGTAGGTATAGCTAGAGCTTTTGCGCTATCCCCTAAGCTGCTGTTGTTAGATGAACCTTTTGGTATGTTAGATTCTCTCACTCGGTGGGACTTACAAGAAGTACTTATGGAAGTTTGGCAACGTACCCAGGTGACAGCCATTTGTGTTACCCATGATGTCGACGAAGCTATATTGCTAGCTGATCGTGTAGTGATGATGACTAATGGACCCAATGCTAAAGTTGGAAAGATTATGCCAGTAGATCTACCTCGCCCGAGAACACGAAAAGCCTTATTAGAACATCCGAGGTATTACGATCTACGCCAGGAACTTTTAACCTTCTTGGAAGAATGTGAACACGGGTCTGACAAACACGGACATGACAAGGGGGAGGAAGAACTAGCTGATAACGACCAGGGATTGGTAGCAGTGTGTGCTGATAACGATAATGACACGGGTACGCTTAGCCCGGTGCGAGAGGTTGCGTCCGCATAGTGGTCGGTCTTATAGAGTAAGTTTAAATTTAGAATAACGTTAGGAGTGAAAATGAAATCAATGACAGACAAATCATTATTGAGCACCGTATTTGCATCTGGAGCGCTGGCTCTATTATCTGGGAGTGCTAGCATGAGCTATGCCGCCGATTCGGTAACTGACGCCATCAAAGAAGGTAAGGCATCATTAATGTTGCGCTTACGTTATGAATCGGTCGATCAGTCTGCTAGTTCAGGCAGCTCTGAGGACTTAGACGAAGATGCATTAACCTTAAAAACCCGTCTAAATTATAAGACCGGTGAGTTTAAAGGCGTATCGGCGTTCGTCGAATTTGATGATGTAACCGAAGTAGATGAGGTGGATTACAACACGGCGCCTAACGATACTCCGTTTCCTGAAGCACCCATTATTGCTGATCCGGAAGGTAGTGAAATTAATCAGGCCTATTTGGCGTTTTCTGGTATTCCCGATACGGTGGTGAAATGGGGACGTCAGCGGATTACATTGGATAATCATCGCCATGTTGGTCATGTCGCTTGGCGTCAGAACGAACAAACTTACGAAGGCTTAACTATTACTAATAAGAGCCTGCCAGATACCACCATATTTCTTGCCTCAATTGGCGCAGTAAAACGCATCTTTGGTGAAAGTAGTGGTATAGGTGAATTTAATGTTAGTGATGTGTGGCTAAATATAAAGTACAGTGGGTTGCCTATTGGTGCGATAACGGCCTACTACTATGATATTGAGAATGAGACAGTTTTCACCGCGGGACCACAATTTGGCCGTTCTTCCCAAACGGTTGGGGTAAGATTTTCCGGTTCAACTGATGTGGGTGATGAGATTAAGGCGTTGTATACCCTAGAGTTTGCCAGTCAGTCAGATGCCAACAATAACCCCGCTAGTTATGATGCCGACTATTATAATATCGAAGGTGGTATCGTTGTATCAGGTGTTACGATAAAAGTAGGCCAAGAAGTATTGGGTGCCGATGATACTGATGGCTTTTTTCAAACCAATTACGCCACCTTGCATAAGTTCCAAGGTTGGACAGATAAATTCTTAAGCGCGGGTAGGGGTAACATTACTGGTGGTATTGAAGATACCTACATTAGTGTGGGTGGTAAGGCGGCTGGTTTAAAATTGCTGTTGGTTTATCATGATTTTTCTGCTGATGATTCTGACGCTGCTGGCAAGGATGACTATGGCAGTGAAGTGGGATTTTTGGTGGCGAAAAAGATCAACAACTACACGCTTGCATTGAAGTATGCAGACTATAGTGCTGATGATCACCTGACGGATACGTCTAAATTGTGGTTGACGGCACAAGCAAATTTTTAATTCATTGCTGGTTTTATAGTTACATTGTTTATAGTTACATTGTTCTTAGTTATATTGTTTATAGTCACATCGTATTGGCCGCTGTGCTAAGTTTACCAGGCTGCAAGTGAGGCTTTCCTTGCTTCGGTCTGGTACTTTTTTATTTCCACGAGTTTATCTTTACCAGTTTCTCGCTTACTTTTTTATGATGTTGCGATAATAAAAGGCAAAAACTCTAGTCGATCAGTTCTACCGCTATATTTTCTGTTGTCGTTTGCTGCTCTACGGTAACTAGCATGCCTCTCATCCAATTGCCGCCATCTGGGTCTGTGAGATAATCGCCGACACCGCCAGGTATTGAAACTTTCATGGCGTGAGACATGGACTGAAATAGGTTGTCATCGGGTAATTCCATCGCTTCCAGTTTGCGATATACCGCCGGCGCATTAAATGAGAAATTTGCCACGAATGTCTTAGGACTACCGCTGCGAGGACAAAATGTTTCGTCTATTTGCAATAGCTTTAGTGTAGTAGCAATAAGATTAGAATTAGCATTTTGCTGATACAGCCCCGTGGTTAGCGCATCACGAACGATATTAAAGCATTTTTGGAAATGCTGGATGAAGGTTAAATAGATCGATGCTCGCGCCTCATAAATACTCATCTTATCGGAGATAGACAAGTTCATTAATTCTTTATCAAAGTGAACTAGTAGCTCGCGTAATATATGGCGCAGCAATTTAGCCGCAGCGATATTTTGCTGTAGAGCGAGATAACGCATGGTGAGGGGTATAATCCAACCGCGGATCAAAATAATGTGAGCACTAATCAGGTAATAACCTTCCAGTCCTTCTTCTCTGTTAAAGGTATGACAACCAACAACATACTCGCCCTTCGCCTTGCCGTAGCCTGAGACCGGAATTGAGACAATGTTGTATTCGTCGCGCTTACGGTAAAATTCCGTGCCGGGTAGCAGCGTATAGCCAAAAATATTAATATTGGGGAAAGTTTTTAGCAGCAAATCTAAATTACGCTCAAACGATGTTAAGTTATCGCCCGGTAAGCCCCAGATGAGTTCCGCCGCTATAGGTACACCAAGCTCGGACATTTGTTTAGCGATGGGCTCAAATTTATTCGCTGACATGTTAGAACGGTTGCTGAGTTCCAAAGCGAGGGGTGTTAGGGTTTGCAATGCCAACTGATAGTGGGGTAATAAGTCATTCTTATGCAGCATTAAAACGATTTCTTGTACGCGAGGACTATGACTTTTAGACCAAGAGGTGGCGAAGGTCATAGGTAAGCCTGTTTTCTGTTTGAGCGCAACAATATGTTTGGCCTTTAAAATATCTTCTTTTAAAGCGCCGAAGTTTGAGTCAGATAACCATATATTTTCGATGCCACAGCTAACTATGTAATCCCAGTCTCTTTTGATTCGATCGAGAGAGAACTGGTACATTTTAGTGCCGATTGCGCCCGTACCCCATTCGCAAAACGCGCATTTAAACGGGCAACCGCGTGACGTTTCATAAGCGATAGATTTATAAAGTGGTTTGCCGTGCTTATCGGCTAGGCGGATAACTCGCAATGGCGACGGTAATTGATCGAGTTCAATCGTACGGCGTCGAGGGGCGGTTTTAATCAGTTCGCCCGTTAAGTGGTCTAGATAGGCTAGCCCATCGATGGTTGGCCAACATTGCATAGATTCGCTATCCATAACCTCTTGAAAACCTTGCTCACCTTCACCGAGAAAGATGAGGTCGATCGGATCGTCAAATAAGTAATCTTCGGGCTGCTGAACATGGGGGCCACCGGCAATAGTGAGCACTGAGGGTAAAGAACGTTTAATAAAATGTACCAAATCTAGGAATTCAGCCGCGTTCCAGGTATAAAAGCTAAACCCAACAACAGGGTTGAGACCGCGCTTACTGGCTTCACTGAAGATGGGATGATAGTGAGATAGCCATCGTTCTTTCCAGTCGACAACGTGTTTGGCACTGGCAAAGTGAATAAGTTCGATATCTGTCGAATAGTACCTTTTGCCGTATTGTTGATAATAAGCCTTAAGACCGCCAGTTGTTGTAGGCGGGGCAGAGAAGTCTTCGCTATCCATGCTAAAGAGTAGTACTGGCCGTTTCATTGGGTGTGTCCAGTCAGTGAAAGTTTATTATTCTTGTACTTAAAATAACCGATAAAAACGAAAGCCAATAAAATTAATGCGTTAACTTATTTTGCACAGGATGGATTGTAAAACAGGATAGGAGAATTGGGAATATAGTGAGATAATTTTTATTCTAAATCTGAACAAAGCTAGCCCATTATTGGCAATATTGAACTCGCGTTGGCCTAGCTTATGGCTTGCCAAAGAGAATAAGCATTGAAAACCGGCTTAAAATCTCGTTGGCAAGGGTTTTCTAACTGACGGTTGAGCTGAATAACAACGACGTTACATTAATAACGGATATGCCATTTTTGATAGAATTCAGTAACCATCCAGGCCGGTCCGGTGAGTAGCATCTTAATGTCGCTGAAGAACGACGGCTTTTTGCCTTCTATTGCATGGCCAATAAACTGAAAAAACCACGCCACTGCAAACACTATTAGCGACGCTTGCCAGACTGGAGTTGAGCTCACTGTTTCGTATAAGTGAATCAAGTATAGGTCTAGCACTGTAATAAAAAACATACCAACGGCAACAGTGGGGGAGAGACGGATATATAACACAGTAAATACCGCGGCTAGCACGAATGCCCAATTAAAAAATGGTATTTCGGCTAACAGCGATGGCACTGGTAATCCCCAAACCAGACCAAAAGCGGTTAGGTAGATGAAGGGAATGCATAAACGGTGTAGCAGCTTATTGGTAGGGTTTTGATGGCTCTCGGCATACTCATCGAGTACTTCGTGAATCGGTGTCTGCGTGGATGCTGTTGATGTTGTCATTGTTTATCTCATCCTTAAGTCAATAATGTTTGGTTAATAATTGCTCTGTAGTTGACTGCTTGAGCTTAATATTTAATATAGTTACTGCTTGAGTTACTTTCATTGGCAAAAGCGGCCAGAGGGTTGACTAAGCGGGACAGAGTTGTTGAATATGACAAAAATCAACGAAAGTACGCCCACAACCACCGAATAACGCAGCAAATACCGTATATTTGGGGACAATAAGACCAGATTGGGAGGAAGGTAACGTTTTGACTGAGAAAAATCAATCATCTACGGTCTCCATGCAGTGGGTAAACGGTATAATCGAAACGGCTCAACGTAAGGGCATTGATAGACAGGTCTTACTAACGGAAGCTGGTATCATTTTATCTGATCATGATTTGATCGAAAATCAACGTCTGCCACTGGATGATACGGTACGTATTTGGCGTGCGGCAATCAAACTATCCGATGATCCGCATTTTGGTTTGTCCGTTGGTGAAAACAGCAAGCCGAGTAATATCAACGTCGTGTCTTATCTGGTGATGAGCAGCGCTACATTGCGTGATGCGTTGTCGAAGGTCAAGAAATTTCGTCGCCTAGTTAGCGATGGCGGTTATATTGACTATGTGTCCAAGGAGCATGAATCGTGGGTGGTTTTTGAAACGGCAGAAGAAACGCTGCCGTTTACTTATCATCAAGCTGAAGCGGTACTTGTGGTGATTTATCGTTTTGCCCGGCTGGTATTGCAAGGTGATGCCCATCCGACTCGGGTTATGTTTTGTCATGCAGCGCCAGGCGACAGCGCAGAACACGAAAGAATATTCCATTGTCCGGTGGTGTTTAACGCTGAGGCTAACGCCATTGTGTTTGACGATGAATTGTTAGATAAATCACTGCTGCAAGCCAATGACGAACTCAGTCGTCTACATGAAATTTTTGCTGAGCAGATGCTGGCGAAAATAGAAAAACAAACCTTGACGCAAAAAGTCTATCGCCTACTGGAACAGCGTATGGCTCACGGACCAGTATCGCGTGATATTATTGCCTCCCAATTGGCAATGAGTGAACGTAGTTTGCAACGTAAACTCAAGCAGGAAGACACCAGCTTTCAAGAAATAGTCGATAATGTGCGATTAGATTTGGCGGAAAGCTATTTACAAGATCGCGATTTGTCTTTGCAGGATATCGCGGCATTGCTGGGCTTTTCTGAAGTCAGTACATTTTATCGAGCTTATAAACGGTGGACGGGACATGCGCCTCGTCAATCGTCTCATATCAAGTGATTCATATAAATCTATTAACTTTACCCGTAATGGGTTGTATTGTTTAAAGCCCCTCATTCTGGTGAATAATCTCGCAAAATCGGACGTGCTCGGCTGTTAGCACTAGTTTCTAGTTTATGGCCAGGAAAAATCAATTCGCCAGCATTGGTTTTGTTTGTTTTTCAAACTTTATCGTTGAATGCTATCTGTTTTATTTTCTTCAGACAATAAAAACTATTAGCATTGGGAACCTTTTTGGATTTGCCTGCATCTAGATGCTATGAAACCAAATAATAATACTGTTGCTTCCAAGATCACTGATCAATTCAAAGACGGTGCCGATGAACATATAGATCATGAGATCGTCGCAAGAATTCAACAAAATGATGTATCTGCTTTTGAGCACTTGATGCGGCGATATAATCGCATTCTATATCGTATTGCCAGAAGCATTGTGTGCAACGATGCTGATGCTGAAGATGCGGTGCAAGAAGCCTATATCAAAGTGTTTTTAAAATTGTCTCAGCTCAAACAACCTGATCGTCTGATGGGTTGGTTATCGGCGATAGTGAGAAACGAAGCCTTGTCTAAAGTGAGAAAAGACATGAAAGTCGTTCCTATTGATCAGTCAACGGCAAATCATTTGGTGGATAAGGACGAAGAGCAAGAAGGCGTTGCGGGTGGTGTTGGCGAATTACCTGATCTTTGTGCGGAAGTATCGCAATTTTATACGCTATTAGAACAAGCGATTGATGGCTTACCCGAAGAATTCCGTCTGGTATTTGTATTGCGGGGTGTAGAACAGTTGAGCACGGCAGAAACGGCGCAGTGCTTGGGTATTAAAGAGTCTACTGTAAGAACACGGTTCCATCGTGCGAGAAAATCAATTCAAGCCTCGTTAGATGAATGGTTTTCCGTATCGTCTACAGATGTATTTCCATTTGCTGGTGAGCGATGTGATCGCATAGTTAACAAGGTGTTAAACCGTATTAACCAGTTGAAATCAGCCAAATCTATACCTAAGCCGTTAAATAGGTCGGCAGCTTTTTCATTCACGTTGGGGGAACGAACCATGTCATATGCTACCGGTCGATATGTAGTGTTATCAATACTCGTACTTTTATTGCTAGTTATGCTTGGTATTTCCACTTCCCATGCTGCCACAGGGCCGAACTATGATCGTCAAGTGATTAGAAATACGGTCAGTCAATTTATTGAGGGCCGAAAAATATTTCGATTTGATACCTTTGGAGATGAGCATTTTTGGGGAGGTACTTTGAGACTACATGAAGTTATTGCCGGTAGCCAAATGGGTGGCCAAGGTCCAGGTATTAGTCCCGCTACTGCGTTAGCCGTAGGTTTGAAAGTCGATAGCGATATGTTGCCGCGTGCTATTATTCGGGCAATTAAGAGAGGTGATGTCGACCTTGGTGATCCCGCTGTTACGATAACTTTACTCAAGCTAGGCGCAGTAGTTGGTTTAAAAGGTTTTTTTGATGATAAAGGCAACATGGAGTCGCTAGGCATTACCTGCGCTTTATGTCATTCTGATGTTAATGATGTCATTGTCCCAGGTATCGGTAAGCGGTTAGATGGCTGGGCAAATCGTGATTTAAATGTAGGTTTAATTATATCGCTTGCGCTGGATTTATCGCCTTTTAGCAGTTTGCTTGGGGTTGATGAAGAAACCGTAAAGACGGTTTTAACGAGTTGGGGTCCGGGCAAGTTTGATGCATCCTTACTGCTTGATGGTAAGGCATTTCGTCCCGACGGTAAGCCAGCGGCGACACTAATACCACCCGCTTATGGTCTCGCAGGTATTAATCTACATACGTGGACAGGCTGGGGCTCAGTTGCCCATTGGAACGGGTTAGTTGCGGTGCTTGAAATGCAAGGTTTAGGTAATTTTTTTGATCCACGATTGAAAGACCCGAATAAATTTCCTATTGCAGCGGAAAACGGTTTCTATAACATTCGCAATGCTAATGATCAGGTGACCAGTAAGCTGGCCGCTTTAAATTTTTATCAATTGGCACTGCCTGCGCCAAAGGCGCCGCGCAATAGTTTTGATAGCAATGCTGCTAAAAAAGGTAAAGTACTGTTTAATGGCAAAGCACAGTGTGCAGATTGCCACGTGCCGCCATTATATACGGAACCGGGTTGGAATTTACATAAACCAGAGGAAATTGGTATCGATAGCTTTCAAGCTATGCGTAGTCCGGAAGAGGGTTACCGAACATCACCGTTAAAGGGGCTTTGGGCCCATGGTACTGGAGGCTATTATCATGATGGTCGATTTCCCTCGTTACTCGACGTGGTTGAACATTACGATAGTCATTTTTCGCTATCCTTGTCTGCTGAAGAGCAAGGTTATCTAGTCGAGTTTTTAAAATCACTATAGAGGCTGTATGAAACAGTGTTGTCGCCTGTTTGTGTGGGTGCTATAAGCTATAGACTTATTTAAGTTTATTTCAGGCTTATAGCAGTAAATTCAAGCATAGGGCGCGCTTTAGGACAGTGCAGTGAGGAAATCAACGTAGCGTGTTGAGGCTAATACATTAGTCGTAGGCAGAAGACTGGCCTAAGCATCACTTGTCTTGTTCTTTCATGACATTAACAGTGTGTAAGTGTGTACATACAGCTTGCTATAGGATATTTTAGACCATTAGTTCCGGTTGAAAGCCACTTTTACCACACTCTCTTTATCCACGGTTTCAGGTAATACTACTGAAAATGATGAGCCATACTTCCAACGTCGTAAAGACAATGACGGGCGATAAGTAGTAGCCCCCTCGGAAATCAGTTCACCAGCACCGTTATAGATAGAGTAATCAATATAGCCGGGGGAGACGTGTGAATTATACAATATTCTCTTAACCTTTCCCGCTAATATGTAATGATCATTCACCTTTTTAATCTCAAGACGTTCAAATTGTACGCGACTGGTTGTCGATAATTTTTCTATGGTTGGTAACGCTTCTTCAGCTTGAGTAACGTAAGATATGAGTAATGCAGAGAAGATCAGCCCTAGCTTGCGTTTGTTCATCATTAATTCCTTAGCTATTTCAAGTGGTAATGGGTTGTTCTTCCTTGTCGTGGATCAGTCCATACAATGCCATAAAACCGACGCCAGCGGAGATGGAGAACGGTATATCATGTATTAGCAAAGAACATGATACTGCCCGTCAGAGCCAAAGGAACCCCCGTAAAAAAGAATTAATGTATCTTTAAGAAAACTTAAAGCCATTAATAACAGCCCAATTACCATCAAAAAGGTAATGGGAACAACCAGTTGCAATCGTTAGCTTGCTGATTGAAGGTTTTGATAGGCGCCGCCGTATTTTATCCAATAACTGGCAGGCAAATCAATGTTCGTGTTAATCGTTTGCTGGACGTCCTTAAGATAGGAGTCTAAGACATAAGAAATCTAAGACATAAGAAATCTAAGTTCCTTAGCTCAATTCGTTAGAACCCCCAATTCGTAATTAGCAGGTCCTCCGTTCAAGTCAGGATGGGGTTACGATTTAAAGCGCTTTTTTTATTTTCTCTTTACTTTCTGGAATGCTCTAGGGTTCGGCTGTAGTTGCAGAAATTGATTTTAAACACAAAACTACTTAATTACTGCTCCAGGAAAATGTATTGTTGTGTTCACCTGTTCGATGGAAGTTTTTTCTCGCTCGAGCTTACGGTAGATGGTGTGTGCCAGATAAGGGCCTAATTCGCCACGATCAACCAGGCGCCGCAGGATAACATGCCCCGTATTTTTATCTGCAATTTCTACCGCCGCGAGACGTCCGTCAGTACAACGTGCAATAATTACAGCAAATAGGCTGTCACGCTTTTGGTCACTCGCATAGCTCAATATCAGACGGGAGCCTTTACCCATATATCTCGCGTGCCACAGGTTAATTATTCTGCCGATAAACCTGAGCGGGTGGCGCTTCAGGCGTTGAAATCGACCACCGACGCTAACGCCCAGCTCCGCCCCCAATAGGGAAGCGGCGAGTATCGCCGGATAGCCTCCGGCACTGCTACCTATAGTGCGAATGCTCTTGTAGTGGGTGATAATGTCAAGATTCCCTAACCACCGGGCTACGCCATTTATATTCTTAGCTATGTGCGGAATCCCCTTTCTATAGAGTTCCCTTAGAGGGTCAGACAGGACTAGTAGGTCATATTGGGTAGCATCTGTGTGCTGCATCAACACTACATTGGGAATTGACAGATTGCGATGGCCTTGTGCCGCAAAACATATCACGAGCCTTTTATGAGATGCCGGTCCTGGTCCGATAAAAAGACTGGCGTAAGGCGAAATCCTACGAGCAACAAACTGCTCTGGTTCTTGTTTGCCGCTGTTTGGCATCATAGCCATCAAATAGCTGAGCCAGTAGGTGGTGGCTGTTGCAAATTTGGGGTCGGCATCTGTAGGCAAAAGCTGCCCTTTCTCATGCCAGCGGTTTAGGCATGCAAATTCTGTAGGTGTTAGTCGATGTTCTAGTGTCAATAGTGCTCTGTTTAATGCGGTAGCGGTTGCGCAGAATCTCTGGACTCGGCGGAACAATTGCACGATGTGTGGAGGAGGCTCATGGCATTCAGTGTCATTGCATTTCTGATCGATAGGTAGCTTATTCACGACCTGGGCATTGTTTTGCGAGTTACCTGATAAAAGATCATTATGTGGCAAATTACTGTGGTTTGAGCGATCATGGTGGCGGTTACTCTTCTCCTGAGAGATTAGTGCTAGCACACGTGAAACAACACTACCCAGAGAGCGCATTTGTCCTAGTTCGTAGGGTGATATAAGAACCTCATATGTTGCTTCTATGGTAATTAACAACTCCATACGCGCCAAAGAATCCAAACCGATTTTACGTATTGAAAGGTCTTCTTCACCATTGATAAACGCTTGCACCTGCGATGGTTTAAGAACGTTTTGCGTGTTTGATTCGAGCGTGTCGATGAGAGTTCTTCGGACTTCTTCACTGTCACTGGATAGATCCATGACGTCATGCCGAGAAATTTTACCCGTTGAATTCCTCGGGATCTCATCGACAATCATGAATTGACGAGGACTACGCACACCCAACTTAGCGCGGGTAAACTTTTTTAACGCCTTAAGATTAGGTTTCACATCTTCTCTAAACACCACTAGGGCTACCGGAATATTGCCGTGTACCGGTGAGGCTTTGGGTAGTACCGCACTATCGGTGATATCAGGATATTGGCATAATTGGGATTCGATATCTTGCGGGTATATATTCATGCTGTTGAACACGAACATATCATCGGCGCGCCCGCACAGATGGACGCGGTCCTCATTGTCGAGATAGCCGATGTCACCAGTATAAAACCATCCGTTTTCGAGCCGTGCAGTGGTCTGAGCTGCATTCTCAAAGTATTCACGAAACATGCCCTCGCACCGTATCGCCAATTCACCGTGCGCACCCTGGGGGAGCGGTTTGCGTTCGGGTGAAACGACCCGTATATCGATTCCAGGTAGTGCCTGTCCAACACTCTCGCCTGCGTGCAAATCTTTAGCGTTGGTGAAAGCAATAGCCCCTGTTTCTGTGGTGCCGTATCCTGCTTGAAGATTGTGGGTGATGTTTTTTCTCAGTTTTTCTCGAAGCGAGAGGGAAACATGGGAGCCACCTAGTTTTAATCGGATATTTGAAAGCGACTGGATATCTGGATTGCCTAGCAACTCCTGAGCTTGAAACGCAGAAACATGCAGCACATTGACGTTAAAATTCTGTATTTGGGCAACTAATTTTTCCGGTGCTGCATTGAAAAACACATTGGTTGCACCTGCTGCGACACAGTAAAGTCGGTGGCGTTTCGCGAAGTTGTGTTCGATAGAGGCAAGACAAGCGAACCTTTCATGCTCAGATTCAATATGACGATGGGCTTGTGCGACAATATCACTATCATTATGAACTACAAGCTTAGGCCTGCCTGTTGTACCCGAAGTAGAAAATAAAAGCTGGGCAGTCTTTGTTGGTGTCACACTTGTCGGCGAACTACTGTTTACTGCCGTGTTTACTACCATGCCGATATCAACCACAGAGCTTTGCTCAACAACACGGGAAGCGTGGCATTGTTTGACAATGCCGTTCTGGGCTTCAATTGTGTCATACGTTGGCACAGTGCAGGATATTGCACCAATTTGCACCCCTGCAAGGGTTAGCAGTAGGTGTTGCAGTTCATCTGCACACTTAATACCAACCACAGATTCACTTGATATGCCGGCATCTATTAAGTATTGCGCCTGAGTTTGTACAAGTTGCGCAAGCTGAGCATAGGAAAGGGTAACGTCGGGTGTAACCACCGCATCACGGGTCGGATTTGTCGCGGCGTGTTCAAACAGCCGGCCGGTAAGGGTGTTTGATGTTAGCATGGTACAACCCGAGTTTTTCACTTACTGATCTTAAATAGCACATGCAACGGCTCGTTAAGCAGGGGACCGAAAAATGCTTCATCTTCAGCAGCGAGTTCAGGTGTCACAGTCAGCTCTTTGATATCAGGCATATTGCAAAAGCCTGCCTGCTTCAAACTATCAAAATAGTCAGCAAAGGTCTTATGCACACACTGCACATGCAATGGTTCGCCGTTGCGCTTCCAGATTTTTCCTTCGAACTGTTGGTTTACGTCAGTAAAGTAGTTTTTATCGGTCGACTCGAAGTAGAAAGGTTCGCTCTCTTGAGCGCGTACGAAAGGAAAGAACGGGTGAGGCACGCTGAAAACAAATTGGCCTTGTGGTTCCAGGGCATTGTAGACCATTGCAAACACCTGTTGCATTTCCTCTACTCTTAAGTAATTAAATAGAAACACGGCGATGCAGAGTTCAAACTTGCGCTTGGGTATAAACTCCACCACATTACAGGCTTGATATTCAATGCCATATTTATTGACCGCCTCTTGAGCTTTAGCAGCTTCAATCATTTGGGCCGACAAGTCGATCCCCAGATAATCGCCAGCGCCACGACGTTTTAGTTCCCGAGCACAATAGCCCTCACCACAGCCGATGTCTAA
>JANQMK010000383.1 GCA_028280085.1 Pseudomonadales bacterium | reverse complement strand
CGATCAAAATGTTTCTTTGATCGTAT
This sequence comes from Pseudomonadales bacterium, assembly GCA_028280085.1. Classification (GTDB taxonomy): domain Bacteria; phylum Pseudomonadota; class Gammaproteobacteria; order Pseudomonadales; family JANQMK01; genus JANQMK01. The sequence goes on along the minus strand of JANQMK010000383.1, from coordinate 6,131 downwards.
GGGAGCAGTCATAAAGTGCCAAAATGATCAACCAGAAAATCTCCTCATCCAACACGGTTATACAATATCAAGTAGCGTATCAGTATTCGATGCTGCCATCCATTACGGCGCAATCAAAATACCCAAATTCATGTTGCCCAACGGATTGAAAAATGGCTTTATGGTTATGGTATGTCAACATAGTTAAAAATTAGGAAGTTTAGTTACTAACATATTACCAGGCCTATTCATATAAACAAGTTATGAGGCACTTAGATACTTTAAAAAAGCTACCGTATTACCCAGTAACATTAGAACCTGAGGATTTTTGTTTTGCTTTCATCATTAAGCGCTATTGAAAAAAAGCGATTTAGAGTAAATTCTTGAAAGCAGTAAGGTTTCATATACATTAGAGAGGGTTGGGTAACAAGGATATTCATCTAAAGTTATAAACTCTTTCAACAACATCTCATCAGGCACACACACTTAGCAGGTCAAAAACTGCTTGAACATATAGCTTCTCAAAAAATTTCTTGCCTAAATATAGATATTTCTAACTTTTGACGGATACACATTATCTGGGATTTTTTTATACTACCGTACAGGCAGTTGAATACACGCCGATAGTACCCAGTAGGCGGTAACCCATATAAATAGGGAATAGTTATGAAAAAAATCGTTTTGTTTTGTATGATGTTAATTTCATCTAATGTTGCCGCAGGTTGGCAAGATGGTCAGATTACACAGATTATTGTCAGGCAAAGTGACGGGTTGCATTATTTTTTCATGACAGGAACAGCTACGAACAGACCGACTTGTGCAGCTGAGCAGAAATACTGGATGATAAAAGATGAAAATTCCGTTGCCGGCAAATCACAACTGTCAATGCTATTGACGGCTTACGCAGCGGGAAAAACCATACATGTTTCTGGCACAGGAGAATGCTCTCGCTGGGTAGATGGTGAAGATGTAAACGTAATCTACCTCAAGTAAACCAACAAGAAAAGAGAAAGCATTATTAAAGGCATAAAGCTTTCTCTATTAAGCCGCTTTGGTGAGTTAAGTTGATTCTATCACACCGATAAGACAACCTGTTGAAAATAATTTAACTTAATATAGAGGCTGCAGCGCAACCTAACAGCGCACTGTTGTCAAACAAGGCATAACTTTAAATCGACTTCCTCAGAAGTTTTCCTCACATTGATGTAGTGCATAAAGTAACATCATGCTACGTCAAACAGAGGTTATGATAACAACTTTAACCTTGCCGCAAATTCATTCGACAATTCGTTTATCTTGTTCTTCCATTCAGGTGCAGTTTTGGTGACATGGGAACGACACTCGATAAGAAAAGGCTTTAAGCCAGGCAAAATCTGCTCACCATCAAATTTACCCGCGACAAGTATATTGCTGAAATCTTGTAACGTCATGGGAACAATATGCAGATCAATTTTTCGATCTTGCTCTAAATACCATTCCCCCAATCGAAAGGTATTCGCCGTATTCGTATCAACGTTAATCGCGATAAATAAACCATATACACTCTTGCCATTGTCAATTTCCTTCGCTGCATATTTCGCTACGTGTCGACGCACAGACTCGCCCTCAGCCGCTTCTTGCCGCGACGACGCCGTCAATGTTACCTCCACGATTAACATCATGTCATCGAATTCAAATACCATATCAGGCCTACCGCCAGGTGCAGGAGCAACCGGTAGAAAGTCTTGATCTATCTTAAAGCTACGCGCCTCCCATGGCTGATTAACTGACGATTGTAAACTCAAGAACGCGCGCCAAACAATCCACTCAAAATAAGCTGGCGCTTCCGCTCTGGGGATTTCTATATCTTCACCATCACTTAAGGTCATTTTGTATTTACGGTGAATGAGCAATTCCATAAACTTTGAAATCTCTTCACTGCAATTGGCCTGATTAGCCGCGTATTCCAGTTCATTGAGCGCCAGTAACCTTTCTTCCACCTCATGCCGAATAACGTCAATATCAACAGTGGTTTCTTGCAGTCGACTATTCACGTCAAAGTTTTCACCACGGACTTTAAGTTGATCGACGAGATCCATTAATACCAATTGAGCCCGAGTTTTGTCATCTGTCGGGAGGGAAACACCACGATACAACGACTGTAAGTAACCCATGCCATCATCCGGCATGTAATCTTCAGCAATTAATTGGTGAATGAAGCCTATCTTTTCTGGGACTAACGCAATCCCCTTACCTTTGCTCTGTACCAGTCCGGTAGCTTTCAGGTAACGCATGTTAGTATCAGCGTAATCTCTAAATGTATCCGGCTTACGACCATATTTTCGTGCGGCGTTCTCAGTCGCGCTGGCATCAAATTTAATTACTGACTGGCAATTTTCTCTTTCCCGCCTCAGTGCCAACACGTTCTGGGCAACAGAGAGTATACCCTCTGCTGGAGTGCTACATTGAACCAATACAGACATTTCAATAAAACTAAGCCGATTTTCACCAACTAATTTTTCAAGTTCCAACATAACAGCCAGTGTAAACCGAAGTGGCGAAAATGGAGCACATTGATAGCGTGTTTCTATTACCGAAGGTATCATGTAACCAGCAAGTGAGCGAAGAAAACACTCATTCCAGCCCATCAAGGATTGACTATTAATGAGACGCCAACCGTTTTCGGTAATCATATCGGCTGGTCCAAGTACGGCTTGACGGTCAGCTAAAGTGCCCTCTAACCGAGTCACCAGAAAACCTAGCTTGCCCATTGCCGAACGCCATTTTCTTCCCACACTGTAACTGGCATCGCCTTTTAAGGTGACTATATTGCAATCACTGAGCAGCTGACAAAATAGCTTTTCTTTGGCTTCTCCCCGCAAATTTCCCTGCAGATCTGACTGGCTTAATGCTAATAAACCATCACGTAGCCTTAAGGGGCTACGTACAGTGGTGTTACCAATAAGCCAAAGAGTCACGTGAATACCTTTCCAGCAAAAATGAGCATGTATTTATTAAGACCCATCATATCGTATAACCGGCAACCACACTACATCCACACCGTTGGTGTTACTGTTTATTGTATTCACCAACCCAAGATGAATAAAACCCATGTATAAGGTTTCATAATATTTTCGGTTCACTATCAAGATGATCCGTGTATAATGTTTTTCATAAATTTCGGTTCATTCAAGGGCAAATACGTCTTAAGGCCATAACATCGCTATGAACGAGTCTGATCTATTGACGATCGATGTGTCTTCTAGCCTTTTAGGCGTCAGCAAACAAACACTCCGACGATGGGATGAAAGCGGACGATTAAAAGCCGTTAGAGGTGAAAACGACTACCGTTACTATTCCTTTAAAGAGCTATTAAAACACCTACCCAAAGACAAGGCGAGGCCATTTGTTAAGTGGGCTGGCGGCAAAACACAGTTACTGCCTTATTTGTTATCTCACGTACCGGCCACTTACAAACGGTACGTAGAACCATTTGTTGGCGGCGGCGCATTGTTTTTCACACTGCAGCCCAAGAAAGCACTACTCAATGATAGCAACCCCGAGCTCATCAATGCATATCAAGTCATTAAACATGACCCCGATGAACTGGTTACTATTTTAGAGCGATATCAAAAACAGCACAATAGAACTTTCTATTACAAAATTCGCGCCCAAGATTTTAATCAATTGGCGCCAAGCCACCGCGCAGCACGTTTTATTTACTTAAACAAAACCTGCTTCAACGGACTATTCAGAGTTAACAAACTAGGCCAGTTCAATGTGCCCATCGGCAGCTATAAAAACCCAAATATTCTCGATATCGAAAATATTTTCGCCTGCAGTCAAGCGCTACAGCAGGCAGAATTATTTTGTATGGATTACGTCGAATTTCTAAATAAGTATGCCAAAAAGGACGATTTTATTTATCTCGATCCGCCTTATCTTCCCATATCAAAGTATTCTGACTTTGATCGCTATGCCAAGGAAAAATTCCGGGTGGGCAATCATATTGAATTGGCCCTTATATACCAAAAACTGGTGGACAATGGATCACACCCTATTTTATCAAACTCAGACAGTATTTTTACCGAGAAGCTTTACGCTAGCTTTAAACTTGATAAAGTCATGGCATCGCGGTATATCAATAAAGATGCAGAAAAGCGAGGAAAAATCAAAGAAATCGTCGTCCACCCTACACAACATAACGCTGACCGTTTTCCATCGACTCGCTATATGGGTAGTAAAAACAACCTTTTGCCTTATATCACTGACATTATTGCAAAAACAAAGGCGAAAACCGTATTAGATGCGTTTAGTGGTAGTGGCGTGGTAAGCTATCATTTTAAACGCCTGGGCTATACCGTCTATGCAAACGACTTTCTGACATACTCTGCTTGTATCACGAAGGCACTCATAGAAAATAATAGTATTGTGCTAACTGCGCAAAATATTCAACAGCTACTACAAAAAAATCGTCGCGCTAAAACCTTTATTCAAAAAACTTTCAAAGGACTCTATTTTTCTGACGACGACAATAAATTTCTCGACAATACGATGGCAAATTTACTGCAGCTGACTTGTGAATATAAAAAAGCCATCGCCCTAGCTGCATTATCCCGTGCTTGTTTAAAGCGACGCCCGCGAGGTATTTTTACTTACGTTGGCTTTCGCTATGATGACGGTCGCAAAGACTTATCTTACTCTCTACAAGAGCATTTTCTATTTTCTGTAGCAGAGTTCAACCAGGCCGTCTTCAGCAATAAACGTAAAAATAGATCTTATAATTCATCTATTTTAGAACTTGACTGTAATAAGCCCGATCTCGTGTATATGGATCCGCCCTACTTTTCCAAACACTCAGACAACGATTACGTGCGCCGCTATCATTTCATCGAGGGCCTTTGTAGAAATTGGCAAGGATTAGAAATACAGCAGCACACCAAAACACGTAAATTCAAAAAATACGATAGCCCTTTTAATAGTAAAGAAGAAACCTACAATGCTTTCGACTGGATGTTTGAAAAATATCAACGCTCAGCAATATTGATATCCTACTCTTCTAACAGTCTACCAGAGAAGGATGAATTAATAGCAATGCTATCAAAATACAAATCAAACATAGTCATCAAAGAAATAGACTACCGGTACTCCTTTGGCAATCAGGGACACAAGAAAAATGATAATAACAATGCCGTCAAAGAATATCTTTTTTTAGCTACCTAAATTTAACTGTGGACATGAATGAGTATAAGGCGTATTAATCCTGTATTTTAGTAAATCTGGAATTCCGATCAGCACAAATTTCACAAGTATTCGTAAGGCCTAATAAGTACGCTAGCCTACAACTTTCAGCAGTATGTAATTAAACGTCGTCGGATGAGAGGGATAGCCTTTTCTTCGAGCCACCCTCATAGATGGCTCGTGTCACAGTTGGTACATAGATGTTCATTCAAATCAACCAACATATCAGCAAGCCATGGGTAAACTTGTAAACTTAAAAGAGCTACTATCTCTAAAAAAATCTGAGGCCTTCTAATCACCAACAATAATCCATCCGATGTCTTCCGTAGTATGATTTATCTCTGACTCTCTTGATTGTTCTTCATCAATCTGAACTTGGAAGCTGTTTGCAGTCATATTGCGAATACGAGTCGTCGCTGTATCACCACCATAGGTACTTTGCTTGCCAGCTACCAAGGTATAATCTGAGATAGACTGGCCATGATTAACCGTGGCCCAATTATGGTTAACACTTCGTCCTGTTGTGCCTACGGCAATTGTTTTACCTTCAAAGACAGCTACGCCGGTTTCAATTGCAATAATATGAACTTCTTCATCGACGTGCCGCTGACTATTTTGTTCCTGTTCTTCCAACTGAACTTGTACCGACGTGTTCGAGATATTGCGAATACGAGTCGTAGCAGCGTCGGCTTCGTTGACTGTTGCAATTTGGGCAAACACGGCAGGCGCCGCAGCAAAGCTCTGCGAAAAGTTCAAGGTTTGCCAACTGGAGTTGATATTGGCCTTAAACGCTTCAATCTTTAGACCCGCAATCTCATGTTCGCCGGGCTCAAAGGCGAGATATTGAATCATTTCAGTAATATGGTAGCCATCAAGGTATTCCCACTCATCTATCTGAAACTCAAAGCCCGTGGTAGTGACGTTGCGGAAAC
>JANQMK010000348.1 GCA_028280085.1 Pseudomonadales bacterium | reverse complement strand
ACTAAATATCCCTCGTTGCCGACACAGTATGTTGAAATGGCCCTAGCAGCTCTTAATGTGCAGTATTGCAATTGACTAAATCCTAAATTGACCCAATTATTTAAATATCCATTACATTATTCAGAGGTGCCCTAGAGCAGTAATGCACGCTAAGTACATTATTTGTTGGTGTAGTAATCGGTAGATAAAGTTCCTATAGAAGATATGGCGTTTGATATTGTTGGTGACATACATGGCTACGCAGAAACCCTGACAGCACTGCTTGAAAAGCTGGGCTATCAGTGGGGACCTTCAGGTTATGCCCATGCTACGCGTCGCGTTATATTTCTGGGCGATTTTGTTGATCGTGGTCCCTATCAACGCGAAGTTATAGAAATTGTACGCAAGATGGTAGCAACGGGTAATGCCTTAGCGGTAATGGGTAATCATGAGTACAATGCCATCGCTTATCACACGGCAGATCCAGCAGGTGGTTATTTACGGCAACGCAATGAAAAGAATAGGCAGCGCCACCAGGCTTTTTTGGCAGCTTATGAGCAACATCCGCAGGCGTGGCGAGATGTGATTGAATGGTTACAGACGTTACCGTTGTGGCTTGATTTAGAGGGATTGCGGGTGGTTCATGCTTGTTGGGACAAACAGCTGATAGAACGCATTGAGTTGTTTCAAGGTGGCAGTAACCTTTTGACTTATAACTTGCTGGTAGATTCTTGTTGTAAAGGAACTTGGCAGTATGAAGCGATTGAAACATTGTTGAAAGGCAAGGAGCTGGTTTTACCAGGAAATAATTATTTCATTGATAAGGAAAATACCAAGCGGCATGCAATTCGAGTCAAATGGTGGGATCAACGGGTCACAACATTCAAAGCGGCCTATATAGGCCCAGAAACAGCGCGAACATCAATTCCCGATGATACCATTGAGGGGGACCACCTGGTTGAATACTCACATCAAGAAAAGCCGGTATTTCTCGGCCACTATTGGTTGGACGGTCCGCCCCGTATATTGGCTGATAATATTGCTTGTGTGGATTTTAGCGTTGCCAAGGAAGGCGGCTATCTAGCCGCTTATCGGTGGGATGGCGAGGCTAAGTTGAGCAATGATAAATTCGTTGCAGTAAAACGTATTGAGACGGGCTGAAATAACAGATACTCTAAAATAAGGATAATAGCTTAGCCTGGCAACAAGTTACCTCAGTCATAAGTCACCTCTGCCATCAGTAGCAGCTTAATCCGTCCATTCAGTATGGCATACTTGATTAAAAGTTTGCTGCCATCAACTGCGAGATAGCGACAATGCCGTCAGCGTGAAATGGTGGCTTGGCATAGCCGACGTATTTTCCATCGGGGTTAATGATAAAAATCTGGCTACTGTGATTGATCATGTAATCATTGTCATCGCCAGACATTGACATGTTTACTCGCTCAAATGTTGCGTAGAACTGCTTGCTCAGCGCTGTTATAGATGATATTTCGCCGGTAAGCCCTTTCGCACTGGGGCATATGTTAGGCACATAGTCTTTCAGGCGAGCAGGCGTATCACGAGCGGGATCGACCGAGACCATGTAGATGTTAGGTGGTATCAAGCTGTTGTCTTTGTCCATTATCTGCGTGGCAGCATTTAGTGTCACCAATGTATTGGGGCAGAATTCTGGGCAGTGGGTGAAGCCAAAAAACAGTAGGCTCCAATTTCCCTGCAAATCGCTTTGTTGAAACGGTTGGCCGTCACCGTCAATCAGAGTAAAGGTGCCTATATCTTTAGCAGTTTCTAGTAGGGTTACTTGTAAAGCGTCTAAACTAGCCGTAAGTTGCTGACTTTTCTTGTTTTTATCAACAAATTGGTAGCTTGCGACACCTACTGCGAGGGCGCCAAGAAGCACAACAGGAATAATGAATCGATTGATCATGCTAGATACCCAAGAGGTAAAAGCGGCATTCTACCATCACTTTAACAGATGTCGATATTAAAGCTGTCTGTTTAACTAGTTTGCCTTTTTACTGAAGAGACCACTCGGTTACGCCCGTCTGCTTTGGCTTGATAGAGCGCTTGGTCGGCTTCCTTCACTAAATTTTGCCAATTCCCCATTAGGGTTGAGGCGACACCGGCGCTTACAGATAAATAGCCACTGGGGCTTTGGGTATGGGGAAGTTGTAGTGACTCCAGCGCAACGCGGGCGCGTTCAGCGGTTTTAACCGCGCCCTCTTCGTTGGTATCCGGCATCAACACTAATAACTCTTCGCCGCCGTAGCGGTAAATTCTATCTGACTCACGGAGGCTATCTTTAATAGCGTTTGTGATAGCGACTAGCGCACGGTCTCCTGCTTGGTGACCATATTGATCATTGTATTTTTTAAAGTAGTCAACATCAAATAGCGCAACCGCATAAGGGCCGTTAAGTCTATTTGACAGTGATTGCGCGCGAGACATGTCCAGTTCCATTGCACGTCGATTGCTAATGCCCAGCAATGAATCTTCATGAGCGAGAGAGGCCAACTCTTGGTTTGTGGCCTCCAACTGTGCTTGTTTTTCTATAATAGCGATATAAGCCTTGACAATATCAGTTTGGGTAACAATACCCACTAGCTGTCCGAGGGTATCGGTGACCGGAAAATGCCGTAGTTGATGTCTATTAGAGAGGGTAACTGCTTCATTTAAACTGGTTGTTTCCAGCAGTCTAACCGGTTGAATAGTCATAACCTCGGCGACAGTAATATCATCGAATGCGGCGATATCACTGAAACCATTGTTGCTGATAGCCTGACTAACCACACCGACAACATCGCGTTCAGTAATAATACCCACAGGAACTTGGTGGTCTGTAATAATGACGCAAGAACGCTTTTTATTGCCCATCAGCGAAATAGCAACAGATAACTTGGTCTCAGGCGGTGCTGTGGTTAATTCGCAACACATAAGATCTTTAACAATCATATCAGCTTCCGCCACTACTTATTAATTTTTTTGTCGGATAATCAGGCAACTATGATCAGACAACTACTGTGATGAGCGTGACATTGGTACGTTGCCAGCCGTTGGCTAAACAGTACTATCTTTGTGCAAGAATAGGGTGTTACCTACAACCTAAACTAAGAAGGGTAATTATAGTGGGCTTACACAGAAGTGTAATTTATTTTTTTACCCAATCACCGGTGGCATTTTGATAATAACGGTCGGATTTGGTTGCCTGTACAGCGCGCTGGTAAAACCTAGCGGACACCTGTTTTAGAGTCGCCCCACTTTTGCGCGCAGTGGCTTCAAATTTAGCACGGCGTTTACTATTAACTGACTCAACTAATAGTTTTATGTCGGTACTGGGGTTCGTGGTGACGAAGCCGAGATAACCGTCATTACGTTCGCCGACTAAGCCTTTGGCCTTAGCTTCTTTTATATCTAAGGCATATGCATTAAAACTAATCGAAATAAACAATAGGCTGAGTAATAGTGTTTTCATGCGCTTTACTCCTAAAATAATTCGCTGTCTTCGTCAAAAATTTCATCTAACTCCTTATCAACTTTGACCTTAATTTCATGTTCAATCTTAACATTAAGATTAATTTCGATAGGCTTATCCGGGGCTGTAACTTGAACAGTTGGTGTGCACGATGCGAGTATGAGTGCACTGTATAATATTATTATCAGTTTCATAGCGTTGCTCTTTATAAGCGTTTTATAAACATCGGGGCATCGTTTTAACGACGATTCTAATAGTTAAGAGGCGTACCTCGTTAAATAGTTTCATGTTAATTAATTTGAATATCTATTTATTTTATTATCGATAATATCCGTGACTAACCTTGTTGCTCGTTTGGCAGCAAGTACACCTGCCGTTGGGTAAGTCAAATTAAGATTGAGATTAGCCTGCTGACCGTTACTGTAGTGTGGGTTCTTGCCTTCTAGTTTTAATACCAGGGATAGTATACCGTCTTTATCAAATTTAGCACCTGACCTTAGGGTATCGAAATGATAATTTTCCATAATATCATACACCGCTTTGAGACTTGAATTTTCGCTGGTGGCACTGTCTGCGCGATAGTGGATGGTGCCGGGACCATTATCTCGCAAATACCCACCGTCCATAGTAGCGACCCCATTATTGATATGAATGGGAAGACTGCCACTCAGGCTACCTGTACCTGTCACCGCATCAAGTGCTGCCAGTTCAAAGATTTCTGCCAGTTGTAAAGAATCAATATAAACTAGCAGTGGCAGCGGGTTAAGCGGCAGTTCAGCAGGCGGGCGTTCTGAATAAATATAGTCATAAGCCATTACTTTGCCACCCAACATTTTGGCATCGGCAGATTGCAGGTAATACAGTGATTCAGCGGTGTTAATATGACCTGATAGATTAACTTTATAAATCGGGAAACCTACATCAAGTGTATCGATAGCCAAGGATATTGGTTTATGAGTGATAAAGTTGTTGTCTTCTAATGTACCGGTAATAGTAGAACCCAAACCAAACCAAACCATATTATTATAGTAACCTGATAAGTTAATAAGTTTGTGTTCAGTTTTGGCATGGTAAATAAATTCACCCCATCGTTCATACCAGTTAACAGTAGCATTACCGTGGTATTCACCGTTGACTACATCCATTGGGAATGGCCATTTAGAAAAATAATTCGATAATTTGCTATATTGATTGTCAAATGATAGGTGAGCCGATTGAAAGTACCCTTTGCCTTTTTTGTCACTGAGATTGTGTTCGATATCGTAGTCAAGTAGTTTCTTTTCTTTATTGGTGTAAAGGCTGCCGTCAACTAAAACATCATTTTTGTGCCATAAGAAGCGCCCATTGGTATTTAGCCGTGGAACCCAGGTGTCAGGTATATCCAGCTGGATGGAGTTTGCCTTAAAAGTGCCGGAGATATTGGTATTGTTATCGCTACTTACCATCAGAAGTTCGCTCAGCTTTAATGAACTACGAAGCGTCATAGTTTCATTTTTAAAGCGATCAAAGTCGATGTCTATAGTCTTGCTGGATAATCTCATTTTAGCATCAGCGAAATTATATGAGGCTTCAAAGGTTGGCATAAAGAGCTTGGGTTTGGTTAGGTTATTAACTTGCTGAGTCATAGACTTGGCAGTGATATTGAGGGGATTGTCAGCCTTAAACGTGAGTTGTTGGTCGTCTAGAATGATGTTGCTCAAGGTGGTGAGCGCGAGATTGGTTATGATGCTATCCCCGGTCGTGACTGATTGCGCATTTAATTGCGAACTAATTTGTCCTTTGCATTGCTTTAAAGATGAGCAGTTTAGATGTTGTAACTCAATATCACTGGCTAACTGTTTGAATTGATATTGCTTACCGAATAAATTTCCTGCCTGACAATTCAGATTTAGCTCAAGCCGAGGAATGGATAAGTGTTGGGTATCAAAATTATAACTCAGATCGAAATCGGTTAATGACAAGTGGATTGTATCGAGTGTGCTTGACTCTAAGCTGCTCAGTTTATTTGCGGAAAAGTCGGCGGGCACAGTTGTTTTTACAACAATACGGTCGTTATCTAACTGTGCTTGCAGTGTTGCATTAAGCTTACCGTCAAGCACGGAGAGATTATCAACTGATATTAGTTCCGTAACAGCATCAAGTTTAATATCAGTAATGCATTTGCTCGACGAACAACTCGTTTGTAGTAGATTAATATTTGCAGAATAAGGTAGAGCAATGCCTGTAAGAGCGATATTGGCTGTCGCTTCTGTTACCGTAAACCCGGCTTGCATTGCTAGGGCTTGCTTAATATCGTCGACGTGTACCGTTACATCCTCTATTACTGACATGGCGATGTGTGTGTTCAGTGCAGAATTTTTTGGTAAGCCGTAATTTAACTCGATAGCTGTGCCACCGAAAAGAGTAAGGTCGAGAGGAGTAGAGATCATTTCGTCGGGGTTATCATTGACTGTTGTCGTAAAGCTCATAGCTAGTTTTCCCGCCGGTGCAGAAATATGAGAAGGAAGTAGCGCTAGTAGGGCAGGGATCGCGGTGATAGCACCAATATCTAAAGTGAGGTCGCCAGCGATAGTTGCGTTCGGCCCATTCAGTGTCAATCTAGTGCTAGAGACCAATATGGGCTGTTTGGCAATTTCGCCTACGGTATCGATCAGCAGTTTTTCAGCTTGCCAAGCTGATTTAATGAATAGCGTCTTATTACCTTCTTTTAGTACTAATTGATCGGCGTCGGGCTGGTGATCGAATGAGACAGACATTTGATGTCCGCCATATTCCACGGTATCGATTTGAATAGTATCTATTGGCAGCGCGCGCCAACGCTTAACGAAGTCAGTGATGGTTATGGCATTGGCGTTAGCTGGCTCCGGTGTGGCGTTGTGAAATACAGGGTGATTCACTTGCATAGACGCGACTGAAAGTTTTTCTATTTTGCGTTCAAGCGGAGAGTAATTGAGATGAAGATTTTCTATAGTTTGGGGGGTTTGATTATCGCCTAATTCAAACCTTACGGTGGAAACATTCAGTTCTCTTGTCGTAAATTTTTCAACGGTGAAATCGGAAATATGTATATCATATGATTGAGCGAGGCCCGTAATCGCCAGCGTTAACAGCTCTATGCGCATAAAGTAAGCTATTCCCGGAATGCTAATTGCCAGTACGAGGAGTATTGTTATGAGCGCTTTATTCAATGTTTATCACCTAATGCAGCGAGTTCAGTTTAGCGGGTTGATTGGCGCTTAAACTAAAGCCGTACTTTATATTTAAGATAGATTGGATTACCTAACATATTATTACCGAGATTTGTCCTGTAACTTATACCTTATACTTTATACCTTGTACCTTATACTTTGTACCTTGATACCTTATATATCTTGATACCTTAATACCTGTTTTTACTGATGTCCTTAACGTTCAGTTGCGTTTGGGTGTATGGCGGGTGAAAACGTTTCTTGTAATCTATATCCTCTCTATCTTTAATTCTAAACCCTAACTATTCTTTACTAATTGATTGCAATCGTAAATCGCTTTTCGCGGTAATCTTAGTCGAGACGAATGTTGACACAATATGAGCAATTGTAAAATCTTAACTTTTTCAATATTTTTCAGCAAGTTAAATATGACCAATTTTAGCTAACAGAGACTGTTATTGAGTGACTGGGTAAAATGTTGGCTTTATGTATTCGATGGATCTAAAAACAAACTACACTTCGTTCAACGGATAATTCAGGAGCTGAGTTTTATATGATCGAAACAGTAATTGATGCCGAGGGTCATCATATTGTGGTGAAGGGTCGTTACGGGTATACCGCTATTAACCGGCATGATCAGTTTATCGGTCGAGCGATACAAAATTACGGCGAATGCAATGAAATTGAGTTGACTGTTTTGAGAAAATTTTTAAAGGCCAATGACGTAGTGTTTGATATTGGCGCTAACATTGGCAATCACATGATGTTTTTTTCTCAAGCGGTAGGTGCAGGTGGCCACGTTTATTGTTTTGAGCCCCAAACAAATAGTTTTCATCTGCTCTGTTGCAACAAGGTGATTAATAGCTTAGCTAATGTAACATTGCGCAATGTGGCTGTGGGCAACGCGTGTGATGACATTACGGTACCATTACTGCCGGAAACAATAGAGAATAATTTTGGTGCCGTTAGTTTGGTTGAAGAGCACCAAAGCAATCTAACAACTGACCACGTCAAGATGGTTAATATAGATTCTTTGCCGATAGCACGACTAGATTTGATGAAGGTCGACGTGGAAGGAATGGAAATCGATGTCATCATTGGTGCAGCGTCAACAATCGAACGTCATCAACCCATTCTTTATGTGGAAAATGATCGTGAGCAGAATTCAAGAGAGTTGGTCGCACTGATTCGAGAGTTAGGCTATGTGCCTTATTGGGCTTTAACACCATTGTATAACCCCGAGAATTATGCCGGCAAGGCGGAAAATATTTTTCCAAACATAGTGACACAAAATATGCTTTGTACACCTAAATCAAAACATATTACCATCCAAGGTCTAAGCGAAGTAGAATATTGAGCTGGTTTTACAGTTGTTTTTTAGTGGTAAAACTGTTTAGCCATAAGTAATCACTGTTTGATTGCTCAGGGCGACAAGTCGGTTCTCTTTATTCCATATCTTGGCAGCCGTATAACCGTAGCCGCCATCACAATGGCGTATATTGGCGAGGTAGCTGAGATAATCTGTTGGCTCGATGGTAGGTTGGGGTTGTGCGAATTCAATGTTCCACATCATGGTGCTTGCTGGTGCGATAGTGGTAGTCATGGCCAGGGTTGCCGGTGGCCAACAATCGATAGCAGCGATTAGGTGAGTTTCATGAAACTGTTTGGGTTCATCTTTGAAACGCATTAAGCCGCCCATTTTCTCTTCTTTGCTACCACTAAATGGATAATCACCGACTAGCGGCAGTATATCAAAGTAATTGATGAAGCTGGGCGATAGCTCTGGCGGGATTGATGGTTTCGCTTGGCTGTGATCTTGTGGATCGAAGTCAGTAATGTCATGAGTCCCCTGATAATTTATCGTTGATGGAACAGGCTTACCAAACGCCGCATATATTTGGGTACATAGTTTATTGTCTTGGCTGATAGTTCCTTGCAGTTGGGAGACCGACTTACCTTGGCGTAGTATAGTGGTGGAGAGCTGGAATGGTTTTGAGACCAAAGTAGGGCCGATAAAAGATATTTGAACGGATCTTACGAGGCGGTCTTCAGCAACCTTGTTGCGCATATTAGCGTAGATCATTGCGGCTACTAGCCCGCCATAAGCCGTTCTTCCTTGGCTCCAGTTTTCAGGGATAATCAGATTGTTTTCGCTAGTAACAGCGGTGTCGATGAGTTCTTCAAATGTCATCAAATCTTCAATATCTCGGGTTACTTAAATCAATTAAACCAAAAATCAATTAAACCAAAACCAAGGCCACCGAAGGGCGGCCTTCACACATCCTATATTGAGCTGCTATTGTCTTTGATATGGCCTGCCTAGGCAGCAGTGCCATTGCGGATTTCAAGAGGTCGCTCAAGCTCTGCCCAATCGATAACACCGTCGTGTTCATGATCTTCATATTCTAAAATACCTAGCTTTTCGAATTTGGGTCGGATGTTGTCAGTCAAGAGTCCGATTCGCTTGAGATTGGGTATTACGCGACTGAACAGTAGTTTTCTAAATAGTTGATTGGTTTCTCCATCAAGGAAGTATCGGCGCGCTTCTTCAGCATCCCAACCAAACTGAGTGAAAACATCTGTTGGGATAAGTCGCTCTCGGCTAATCAAGCAGGCCTCATAAGCAAACTGCGCTCTATCATCTCGCTCCTCTTCGGTCAGATCTTTGGTAAATTCTTCGAGGTAGTTAACGCCAAAAGTGACGTGGCGTGCTTCGTCGCGAATAACTAAATCAAGAATATCTACTAGTACCGGATCAAGTGTGACTTGTTTAAGCACGTTGAACGCGGATAATGCTAGTCCTTCTATAACTAATTGCATACCGATAAATTTGAGGTCCCATCGTTGGTCTGTGAGAATTTTGTCGAGAATACTCTTTAGGCTAGTGCTGACGGGGTACATGAGTCCGACTCTGTTTTGAATGTATTTCGAAAATACTTCTACATGGCGTGCTTCATCAAAAGTTTGTGAACTCGCGTAAAGTTTAGCGTTGTACGTGGGTGCGCAGGAACAGAGCTGTGAAGCAACTAACAAGGCGCCTTGCTCACCATGCAAAAACTGGCTTAAGGCCCACGAATTATAATGTTTTCTATAAACCTTCTTTTCGTCCTCAGACATGGCTTGATAGGGTGGATAGCTGTAGAAGGCATTAAATTTTTGGTCATGTTCGTCGTCGGGATGTTGCTTTTCTTGTTCCCAATTGATGTTATGTTCCGCATCCCAACTGAGGTCTTTACCTAACTGGTACAGGCGTTTTATACGGTTGTCCTGCAAGGTGTAATCCCAGTTGTAGGTACCCTGCAACGGCGTTTGGAATATTTCGGCAATTTCCTCAGCATGGTGGTCATCTCGAATCATTTTTGCGTTTATTTCGTCGTCAGCCGGGAGGTCCTCAGTATAAGACTCGTAATAAGCAAGTTCTTTAGGTGCGTGTTCGACATACTTCATGATATTTTTCCCACTAATTTATTGAGACCGTTGCTCGCCGCTGTGGTCAGAGTTTATTCGTTATAATGGTTGTTAGCCTATCTTACCACTACCTAATTGCCATGGGCATCGAGGTATTTTGTTGCCAGTGTATCTGATAAATACTTGTTAACTTGGCGACGGGGCTTTCCCCCAACGGTGCTTTGGTAAAACAAGGCCACTGCACTTACTTGTTTGCTTGTCTGCGATTGATTCAGACTCAAT